>JACDOI010000040.1 GCA_017656145.1 Bacillota bacterium
GCGGGGGGTCTTTGTGGCGGGGGGGGCGCGGGGGGGCCGCGGGGGGGGGGGCGGGGGGCGGCCGGCCGCACGCCGGTGTGCGGCTAGAACTCCCAGCCCAGCTCCTCCAAGGTTTCCTTGATATGGCGGCGCGTCGGATGGGGTCTGGACATGCGACGGGCGCTGTGCTCGCACCAGCCGTACAGCCGCGGGCTGCCGTCCGCCCCCGGTGCCTTGACCTCCCGCCCCGCGTAGATGCCGGTGGCCGCCATGATTTCGTCGTAGGCCGCCAGGCCCTCCTCCAGGTGCCGATCATCGTATCGCTCCCGGTGAACCGTCACCTGCTCGGGCAGGCGGGGCTTGAGGTTGGGCCTTTGGGCGGGATAGCCGACCGTGAGGCCCACCAGGGCGAACGTGCGGGGCGGCAGGCCGAGCAGCTGGGCGACTTCCCGGGGCCGGTTGCGGATGCCCCCGATCATGCACGTGCCAAGCCCCAGGCTTTCCGCGGCGATCGACGCGTTTTGTGCGACCAAAGCGGCGTCGACCACCGCTTGAATGAACATTTCGGTGTAGCGGTCGGCAAACGGGTATCCCTGCCGCTGGCACACCCGTTCCAACCGGTTGAGGTCGGGGCAAAAGGCGAGGAACAGGGGCGCCTGCCGGACGTGCTCCTGGTTGCCGGACAATTCGGCCAGCCGGGCCCGGCGCTCCTCGTCGGTGACGACGACGATCGAATACATTTGAAGATTGGACGAGGTGGGCGCGCTGCGCGCCGCGGTCAAGATGGCCTCCACCGCCTCCGGGGGCACCGGATCCGGCTTGTAGTGGCGAACCGAGGCGTGAGACGCGAGCAGCTGGATCGTTTCGGTGAGCACCGCCCCCGGCAGCTGCCGGTTTTCGGCGGCAAAGCGGGTTTCTGCCGTCACGCTGGACATGTGGCACGTACCTCCGGCTCAGGTGGATGTGCGTTCATTCTATTTCCTTGTACGCTGGCTGCCGCTCGTTCCCTGCTCCGGCCGGCGCGGGGCGCCCGGGCTGGATGAGGCGAGGCCGGCGGCCAGGTTGCCCAGGACTTCCTGGGAGATCGGCCGCCCGGACGACAACAGCGCCGCGATGCACGCCCCGCCCACGGGGGGAAGCGATGGCTCTATCGCGGTGAAGGACTCCGGCGCCGCAGAAAGCAGCCGGAGCACCTCCTCTCGCACGATCACGGACCGAAACAAGCCGCCGCTCAGCACGACCGGGATGGGACGATCCCGGAAGTCCAGGCGGGATGCCACCGCCTTCACGCACAAGACCAGTTCCCCCGCGGCTGCCTCCAGTATATGCCGGGCCGCGGCGTCGCCCCGGCGGGCCGCGGCCTCGACCGCTTTGGCAAGCGCCGCGATGGCCGCCGGCGGGTTCTCTTGCCGGTACAAGCTGGCCGCAAGATCGGCCGGGGCCAGGCCGGTCGCCCGTTCCAGTTCTTCGACGAGGAGAGTCGCGGGGCCGCGCCCGTCGATCGCCCTGAGGGCGCGGGCCACCCCCTGGCGGCCCACGTCGAACGCGCTGCCCTCATCCCCGAACAACGCCCCCCAGCCGCCGGAGCGGGCCCGCTGGCCCTCTTCGTTTAAGCCTACCGCCATCGAACCGGTGCCGGCGATGAGGGCTATCCCGGGACGGCCCGCGGTGCCGCTGTGCAGCGCAATGTAGCCGTCGCTTTCAAGCTGCACCCGGCCGGCCCGGGGACCGAAGATGGCGGCGGCGATCCGCCGGTAGCTGGCAAGATCCTCATCCGTGTCCAGGCCGCCCACGCCCAAGCAAGCATAAGCCAAGCCGTTCATGGAAGCCCCGGCCGCCTGGAGCGACGCGGCGATGCCTTGCTGCAACACTTCCCGGCAACGGTCCTCGCCCAGGTTTTGCAAGTTCGAAGGTCCTGCGATCCGGCGGGCCTGGATGCGGCCGCGGCCGTCGAAGACGACGATATCCGTCTTGGTGCCGCCGCCGTCCAGCGCTAGGAAGAGGTCTTGTCCGCTACCCATGACTGCTCACCCGGGCCCGGCTTCCCGGGCTTGTGCCCGCGGCGAACTGGGGCAGCCACCGCGCGTGGTGACGGAGCAGCTCGTCCACCAGCGCTTCGATCTCATCAAGGGTCAAATCCGCCGCGGTGCGGGGATCGAGCATGACGGCCCGGTAGACGGTTTCCCGGCATCCGCTCCGGGCCGCTTCCACCGTCAGCCGCTGCACATGGACGTTACTGCTGATCAACGCCGCGAGGTGGGAAGGCAAGGGCCCCACGCGAATGGGGTGAATGCCGAAGCGGTCCACGGCGCAGGGGACTTCCACGATGCAGTCGGGCGGCAAATTGTCGATGGCGCCGTGATTGCGGACGTTCGCGTATATCCGCCGCTCGGTGCCCGTCTCCAGGCTGTGAATGATGCCCGCCGCGTCCTCATCCGACGGTCCCTCCGGGCCCACAGAACCGTCCGGATCGTTCAGCGCCGCCTTCAGCCGGCGGAACTCTTCCTCATACCGCTGGCAGCGGTGCAGGTATTCGTCGATGGGAACGGCGTACGCGTCCACAAGGTCCGGGCGATCGCGGCGCAAGAAGTACGGGACGTACTCCGCGAAGTGGTAGCTCGATTCGCTCACGAAATACCCGAACCGGCGCAGCACTTCGAACCGGACCCGATCATTAGACGGAACCCGTCCCGACGCCGCGAGGGCAAGCAGTTGCGGGTAGAGGTCCTCGCCGCGGTGCGCGAGGCGCAGAAAGAAAGCCATGTGATTGATTCCGGCGGCTTGGTATTCGAGATCCTCGAAGGGGACCCGGAGATAATTGGCCAGCTGCCGGGCGGTGCGGCGAACGCTGTGGCACAACCCGACAGTTCGCACCCCGAGGTCCTCCAGGGCCCACTGGTTGATGGCCAGCGGGTTGGCGTAATTGATCAGCCATCCTTCAGGACACAGCCGCCGCATGTCCGCGGCCAAGTCTTCCAAAAACGGGATGGTGCGCAGTCCCCGCATGATGCCGCCGATTCCCAGGGTGTCACCGATGGTTTGACGGATGCCGAACCGCTTCGGGATCTCAAAGTCGGTCACCGTCGCGGGCCGGAAGCCGCCGATCTGCACGAGGCAGATCACGTAATCGGCGCCGTCCAAAGCCCGGGCCCGGTCCAGCGTGCTGGTGATTCGAACCTTGGCCCCGGAGGTGGACACCAGGCGCCGGGCGATGCCGTCGATAACCTCAAGCCGTTCCCGGTCGATGTCCATCAGCCGGATTTCCATTTCCCCCAGGTCGGGCTGCTGAAGGATGTCCCGGATGAGCACCCGCGCAAAGACCGCCGAGCCGGCACCGACAAACGCGATCCGGATCATGGGGTATCCCTCTTGGCCGCGGGCTCATCGAGGTGCAAAAGGCGCGCCGCGTTGCCGTAGAAAATTTGATCTTGCTCTTCCTCCGAAAGGTTCAACGCCCAGCAAGCCCGCTGCATTTCCTCGTAGTACAACCGGATGAACCCGCGCGGCAGCGCCGTAGAATCGGTGCCGAAAATGATGCGTTCGGGGCCGATGGTTTCGACGAACCGGCGCAAAACCGACGTCAAGCTCAACGTTTCGGGAACCCAGCGCATCCACTGCAGGGATCCGGAACTGTCCACGTAGACGTTGCGGCACGACCAGCAAAGCAAAAGCAGCTCCCGCATGTAGCCGGCGCCGAAGTGGGGGATGACGAAGGGGACCGTCGGAAATCCTTGCGCCACCCGCTCTAAGGCCAGCGGGTTGCAGTTGGGATGGCCCGCGAGGCCGCCGCCGGACCCGAGGATGCCGAAGTGGATCAGCACCGGGATGCCGAGGCGTTCGGCCGCAGCCCACACCGGAAACGCCACGGGATCGTCCACGGGCCGCGAGAGCAACGGCGCGATGACTTTGTACCCCCGCAGTCCCAGTTCGGTCACGGCCCGCTCCAGCTCTTCCGCAGCGCCGGGCGCGAACGGGTCGTGGTGGGCGAACCCGATGAAGCGCTCCGGGTACGTCTTGATCACCGAGGCCAGCCGGTCGTTTCCGCCGCCGGTGAGGAAGACGATAGCCCGTAAACCGTGGACGTCGACCTCCTGCCGCCACATGGCAGCCGCCTCATCGACGGTGGCGACCCGGTGTTCGGCCTCGGCCAGACCGCGCCAGCGAGCCGAGACGTTTTCCCGCTGGCGCTGGCGCAAAAGCTGCAGTTTTTCTTCCCCGAACTGGGCCGCGTACTGCGTTTCCCAGCGGGACCATCCTTCGAAACGCTCCCCGGGAACGACGAAGTGCGCATGGAAGTCGATCAGGCGCCGGCTGATCTTCTGAAACATCGGTTTCAATTGCCTCCTCCGCCATCAGGATTCGGTCGCCGATGCTCTATTCGAAACGGCCGCAAGCCGCCGGCATCAGGACGCATCGTCGAGGATAAGGACGTGTTCCGGCGCGACGGTAAGCCGCGCGCTCATCCCGCGCCGCAGCCCGGCCGCGGGGGAGCGGCTCAAGACGATCGCCTCCAGCGTCACCGCACCGGCCCGGAACCGCAGGAGGGTGGTGACGCCGTTGAATTGTACCAGCTCCACCTGGGCCTCCAGGCCGTTGGAGGAGTCGGCGCCGGCGGGTTCCAGGTTCTCGGGATGGATGCACACCTGTACCGTCTTGCCCACCGGGGGCGGGTCGCTGCGGGGCCGCTCCGCCCACAGGCGGCCGACGCCGAGATCGACGAGGACCCGGCTGCCCTCGACGGCCTGGACGGTGCCGGCCAGCACGTTGACCTGGCCGATGAACCGGGCGACGAAGGCGGTAGCCGGCTTGCCGTAAATTTCAGCCGGGGTTCCTACCTGTTCCAGGCGGCCGTTGTTCATCACCGCGATGCGGTCGGAGAGGGCCAGCGCCTCGCTCTGATCGTGGGTCACATAGACCGTAGTGATGCCCGACTCCTTTTGCAGCCGCTGAATCTCCGTGCGCGTTTCCTCCCGCAGTTTGGCGTCGAGATTGGAGAGCGGTTCGTCCAACAGCAAGATCTCCGGCCTGCAGGCCAGGGCCCGGGCCAGGGCGACCCGCTGCTGCTGGCCGCCGGACAACTGGCCGGGTTTTCGGTCTGCGAACCCGTCCAAGCGTACCAGCGCAAGGGATTGCCGCACGCGGTGAGCGATCTCTTGGGCGGGCTCGCCCCGGGCCCGCAGCCCGAAAGCCACGTTTTCGAACACGTTCATGTGGGGGAACAGGGCGTAGTTCTGAAACACCATGCCGACCCGGCGCCGATTTGCGGGCAAGTAGGTAATGTCCTTGCCGTCGACGACAATCTGGCCCTCATCAGGCGTCTCAAGACCCGCAATGGCCCGCAGGGTCGTCGTCTTTCCGCAGCCCGAAGGACCAAGCAGGGTGAAGAACTCGCCGTCGTGGATCTCCAGGCTCACCCGGTCGACGGCCGTGACCGGGCCGAATCGCTTGCTCAGGCCGATGAGCTGGATGTGAGCCATCGAGCCGCTTCCTCCTCAGCTGCCGGCGGGAATCGCAGCGGGCCGGGGCCGCCCGCATCTGCCCCGGCCCGGGCGACGGCACTTCGTCAAAAGAACGCCTGGGTTGCCCGCGCTCCCAGGTATCGCCTGGTGATGATGAGCACGATCATCATCAGAACGACCTGCAGCACGCCCAGGACCGCCGCCTCGCCCAGCTCGAAAAATTGCATCCGTTCCAGGATGCCGATGGAAATGGGGCGGTTGTCCACTACGTAGAGCAAGATGGACATGGTGAATTCCCCGAACGCTTGAACGAACATCAACAGCGCCCCCGACAGCACGCCCGGCATGACGATGGGCAGGATCACCCGGCGGAAAACGGTGAACCAGCTGGCGCCAAGCGTCAGCGCGGACTCGATCAAGGAGTTGTCCAGCTGCTGCAAGGACGCGGATGTGGCCCGCACGATCAACGGCATGAAGTTGATGAAGTACGCGAGTGGCAGCATCCATACCGTTCCCACCAGGACTTTCCCGAAGGTGGTAGGGAGCGGCCGGTTAAAGGCGATGATCATGCTGATGGCGATGATGGTGCCCGGCAAGGCCCACGGAACCATCACGAGGGCGTCCAGCAGGCCCCGGCCCCGAAACCGGCCCTTGGTCAAGAGGTAGGAGGCGACAAGAGCGAAGATCACGCCCGCCACCGTCGCGATGCCCGCCATCAGAACGCTGTTGCGGACCGGCAGCCAAAGGTCGGGCCGGGTGAACAGAAACCGGAAATTGTCAAATGCGAGAACCGGCGGCAACGTTTGCCACGTCCACGTCCCTTGGGGAACCAAGGCGATGATGACCAGCATGATATGGGGAAGCATCAACACCAAGCTCAAGAGCACGCCGCCGAGAAACGCAAGGTGGCGGGCGCTGCCGCGGGTAATGGGAACGGCCCGGATGCCCAGGCCCTTGCCCGCGAAGGTGTACTGGGACCGGCCCTCATACGCTCGCAAGGCCAGGACGACGAGAATGCAGATCATGCCCAGGATGACCGCTTGCGCGGCGGCCATGTCCATGTCGCCGTTGAGCTTGGAAACGAAGATTTGCATGCTGAGAACCCGGAAGCGGCCGCCCAGCATGTAAGGGGCCGCAAAGGAGGACATGGACACCATGAAAACGATGAGGGATGCCGCCACGAACGCAGGCAAAAGCAAGGGTACGGTCACCCGTCGCAGGGTGTACCAGCGGGAGGCCCCTAATACGTAGGCGGCCTCCTCCAGCGAGTGGTCGAACCGGGCCAGGGCTGCGGAAACCAGCAGGTAGAAGTAGATGAACTGGGTGTACACGTGGATGAGCAAAATTCCGCCGAACCCGCTCAGCCCAAAGGGCGGTTTCGAAAGGCCGAAAATGTCCCGGATGAGCCCGGGCACGACGCCACCCTCGCCGAACAGCCACATGTACGACACGACGCTGACCAGGGGCGGGAACACGATGGGCGTGATGACGAGTGTGGAAAACAGTTGGCTTCCCGGGAAGCGGTAGCGGTGGTAGAACAGCGCGAGCGCGGCCCCGACCGCCGCGCACAATACCACGGTCACCACGGACAGGTACAGGCTGTTGCCCAGGGCCTGCAGGTTGACGGGCCGGGACAGGCTGAAAAAGTCGCGGTAGTTGGCCAGCGACGGCTGCCCGTCCCGGGTGAAACTCAGCAGGACGGTCTGCAGCAGCGGGTAGCCGATGCAGCTCAACAGGACGGCGAACACTACAGCCGCCAGCAAGTACGTTCTCCCGACCGCCCAGAACTTACTCCACGTTTGCCCGGAAGGCCGCGGCAGGCCACGGGTCTCCGCCTGCGGTTGCGGGTCGTTGAGGCCGGCCATCGTCTCACCTCATTGGTTGGCGCCGGGCGGGGCCCGCCTGGGCCCCACCCTCGTTGCGGCCTTACTGTTCGCCCCGCCCCCGGATGTTCTCGTCCCAATGGCGCATCCACGCGGCCCCTTCGTTGGAGAGAACTTCCCAGTCGATCTCCAGGGGCTTCACGGTCCGGGTCATCCACTCGGGCAGGACGGTTTCCGGGATGTCGCGCCGGGCCGGCATGCGGTTGAACTCCGAGGCGAACCGGGTTAGGACTTCCCGGGACGTGACGAACTCATAGAAGGCCTTTGCCGCTTCGGGATTGGGGGCCCCGGCCACCAAGGCGATGCTGTCAACGATGACCGGCGTCCCGCTGGCCGGAAAGACATAGTCCACCGGCATGCCCTGCTGCATTTGGGTCACCGTGTCGGGCAAGTTCCAGACAGTGATGTCGGCCACTCCCCGGGCCATTTGCTGGAACATGACGGTGGAATGGGATGAGTAGGAATGGGTGTTGGCGTCGAGCTTTTGCAGCCACTCGTAACCCTCTTGGGGCGAACCGGTCTCCCGGTAAAACCGCCAGATCATCGCGGTGTACATCGTCCGGGTCGTGCCCGCGGCGATGGGATCGCGGATGATGATGCGTCCCCGCCAGCGCGGGTCGATCAGGTCGTCCCAGTCCTTGGGGGCTTCAGCCCGCTCCACGTTGCGGGTGTTGTACACGATGACAAGCGGCGTGAGAAACGTCCCGTAAAAGTAGTCATCGGGATCGTGATAGGCCGGGTCGATGGCGCCCGCGGCCTCCGGCCGGTACGGCTGGAGCAGCCCTTCTGCCTTGGCCTGGAGATAGAGGTTGGTGGGAGCCCCCCACCAGATGTCGGCCTGCGGATTGCCTCGCTCGGCCCGCAGCCGGTCCAGCACTTCCTGGGCCCCGAGGAACAGGTAGTCCACCCGCAGGTTCGGGTGCATCCGCTGGAACTCCTCGACGAAGACCCGTCCTTGGTCGCCGTGAGGCGAGTAGACGACGAGACGACCTGACAGGCCCTGGGCATAAGCGGCCGCCGCGAAGTATCCGGCGACCGATAGCAATACCGCCAGCCCGAAGGCGACCCTGAAGCGAAAGCTCCGGCGCAAGGGATCGCACCTCCTTGGAAGTTTCCGGTTTCACCGGGTGAGCTTGCGGTCAACGGTGCGGGGCGCTCGCGTCGCCTCCTTTCCAATCCGGGCGGCCTGCCGGCTCGGTGAGGGTGATCGAGCGGGTGAGATGGGCCGGCCGGTCCGGGTTCAGGTTGCGAGCCAATGCCGTCAGCAGGGCGACGCGCTGCAGGCGGACCAGCTCCACAAGGGGATCCCGGTGGGCCACCCGCACCTTGGCCCCGGTTGCGCGGATGTCCCGGGCGAGGGCGCTGATTCGCGGCGTTTCCGGGTCCAGAATCTCCACGTGCGTGTGGGCGCCCGCCAGGCTCAACGGCCCGTGCCGATACTCCAACGGGACATACCGTTCCACCCACAGGTGGGCCATCTCCTGCAGCTTCAAAGCGGCCTCGCATGCCACGCCGTAGCGCCAGCCAGATCCGAGGACGACCGCGTGGGAGTGCGCAGTCAAGGCCTCGACCGGCTCTTGCAACACTTCCTCGAGGAGGCGGGGAAGGTGATGCGGGGGGGTGCGTCCGCTCAACCGGTCGGCCGCGGCCCGGAGAACCATCATCGCGGTGGTGGCCGAACCGGTTTGGACGACACTTTCCTCCCGCACGTAAGACAGAGCCAGGGTCATGTGGCACAGTTCCGGCAGGGGACTTTCGGGATCGCCGGTAATGCCGAGGACAGTCCGGCCGGCAGCCCGGGCGTGTTCGGCCGCTTCGAGCGCTTCCGTCGTCGTCCCGCTGCGGCTTATCACCACGACCGATTCGTCAGGCCGCGGCCGGTAGACCGACGCGGGCACGGCGCGGCTTGGGCAGATGCCGAGGTCTTCAAAGTAGCCCGCGGCCATAAGGCCCACGTAGTAGGACGTGCCGGAACCGACGAAGGCGAGGCTCGCACCGGGCTTGACCGGAAACAGTTCAACGAGTTCCCGGCTCTGGTCCAAGGCCCGCTCCCACAGGTCCGGCTGCTTGCGGATCTCCCGCTCGGTAAACGTCACCGCCGTCACCTCTCGACCTCTTGACTTCAGTCTACGACGCGAAACAATAAAAAGTCAACATCGACATGATTGAAAATGAGCGAACCGCGCCGCCAGATGATTGCCATTGCGCATTTTGGTCAGGCCGTGGTATTCTGGATGAGGATATGATTAAAGAACAAAGACAGGAACGAATTCTCAGCGAGCTGGCCAAGCGGGGCTCCGTCGGTGTCGTGGAGCTGTCGAAGCTCCTTGGCGTGTCCGAGGCAACCGTGCGCCGGGACCTGGGTGAGCTGGCCGGTCACGGCCTTTTGCGGCGCACCCACGGCGGCGCGGCGCTGGTCGAACGCGGGGAGGAGTTGCCGTACCACGCGAAGGCGGCCGCGTACTTGCCGGAGAAGCGGCGCATCGGCGCGGCCGCAGCCGCACTGCTGGAGCCGGGGCAGGTGATCGGCTGCACCGGCGGCACCACCGTGGCCCAGGCCGCCCGGCTCCTGCAGGGCAAGCGGTTGGTGGTCGTCACCAACGCCCTCAATATCGCTTTGGAGCTCGCCGGCTCCGAGGAGACGGACGTGATCATGACCGGAGGGGCGCTGCGAAGCCGCTCCCTGGAGACGGTCGGTCACATCGCAGAGCGGTCGTTCCGGGAGTTTTGCATCGATGTGGCCCTGCTGGGCGCTGACGGGATCTCCATCAAAGAAGGGATCACCACCTACCACCTGGCCGAAGCCCATGCGAATCGGGTTCTCGTCGAACGCTCCCGGGAAGTGTGGGTACTCGCGGACCACAGCAAGCTGGGCAAAGTCACGCCCGCGGTCATCGGGCCGGTCAGCCGCATGACCCGCCTGATCACCGACGCGGGCGCCCCAGACGACTTCGTGGCCTCATTGCGCGAACAGGGGATCGACGTAGTCGTGGTCTAAGAACCATGATGTCCCGGGGCATCGTCGCAAAACGCCACCCGGCCGCCCACCAAAACGTGGGCGACCCGGCTCAGATCATCGGCCCGCAAAAGCGTCAGATCCGCCAGGAGCCCCGGGAGCAAGCGTCCCCGGTCGGTGAGGCCCAAAACGCCCGCGACGTTGGCGGTGGCCATGGCGGCGGCTTGAGGCAGGCTGGCCCATCCCTGCCGCACCATCCGGTCGATGGCCAAAGGGATGCCGTCCCAGTACCCGCCGTTGTAGTCGGTGGAGATGAGGTTGGCCGAGCCTGAAGCCGCCAGCGCATCGAAGTATTCGAGGAAATTTCCCATGCGCTCTCGGGACCGCTCGCTCAGCGAAAACGTGGCCAGGTCCACCCACACGCCCAGTTCCCGCAGTTTCCGGGCGGTTTCCACGCTGTCTTCGACGCTGAAGGTGTCGTGGTTGGAGTGCGCGGCGACGATCCGGGCGGGGCTTTTGCCCAAGCGGCGGGCGACGGCGAGGATGCGGGCCGCGGACGGCGCGGAGTTGTGGAAGATGACCGCCGTCCCGTGCCGGCGGGCCACTTCCGCGGCGTCGTCGAACGCGGCCAGGGCCGCGCGCACCGGCGGTAAGACCGATGCGGCTACCAGATCCCGGGCCTGCTCAGGATCAAGGACGTCCGCGAGGCCGATGTCCTCGAGCACCCGGGCGGTCGCCGCCCGGTCGAACGCCGCGGGGTCCAAGCGCCTTCCGAGAGCAGCCAGTTTCAGTGCCCGGGCCTGCTCGGGCTTGACCGTGCGGCCGGTGGCGGCCCGGATCGCCTGGGGGATGTATAAGTAGTCCTGGCCGCCGCCGCCGAGCGTATGGCCGGCGCCGATCTCCCCGAGCGCGACCGCTCCCCGGGCCAGCATCTCATCGGCCGTTGCGGCCCGGTGGGCCGCGGAAAGGCCCCGGCCCCCCACCGCATCGGCGGCCTCCACCGCCCGCGGCAAGTGGGCGGTGGCAAGCAGCACCCGCACCGGGTGATCCGACACCCGGGCCGCCTCCTCGGGCAGGCAAAATCCGCACACGTTGACGATGGTGGTGACTCCCTGCGCCAGGTGCCGATCCAGATTTTCCCGCGCCTGCGCTTCACTGGGGGGCGGCTCGGCCGAGGGAAACAGCGGCCCCGGAACCGCACCGTGCGCGTGATGGTTGATGAGCCCGGGGAGTGCCACGAGTCCTTCACCGTCGATGACCCGCCGATGGCGCGCGAGCTCCTCCCGCTCCGCCCGGCTCAACCGGCGGGCTTCAACGCCTTCGATGCGGTCGCCCCGGATGTAGACGGCGGCGACCGGGAGCAACGTTTCGCCGTCTCCGGGGATGACCGCGGCGTTGATCACAGCGGCCTTGTCCATAACCATTCGTTCCTTTCTCGATTTGCCGGCCGCTTTGCCGGCAGCCCGGTTCCCCGGGGGAAACTACCACCGTATGACGACACTACGGATAGGGTGATCGGCCTGATGGCCCGTATGCGGTTTGCGGTAGTAGGCGGCGGCAACGCGGGGTTCGGCCTCGCGGGCGACCTCGCCTTGCGGGGCTTTGAGGTGCGGCTGTTCGATCTTCCCCAGTTCGAGGGGGCGCTTGAGCCGATCCGGCGGCAAGGCGGCATCCGGGTCCGGGGCGTGCGGGGCGAAGGACTCGCGCGGTTGCGGGTTGCGACCACCGATCCGGCGGAGGCCGTCCGCGGTGCCGACATGGTGCTCGTGGCCGTGCCCGCTTACGGGCAAGCGTCGGTGGCGTCGGTGCTCGGCCCCCACCTGCACCCCGATCAAACGGTGGTGCTCATGCCCGGCAGTTTCGGCGGGGCGCTGGTGTTTCTCGAGGTGCTGCGAGCGATGGGCTTTGACGAATTGCCTGTCGTCGCGGAGTGCAGCTCCTTTGTGTTCGCATGCAAAAAAGACGGCCCCGGCGGCGTTTGGATCCGGGGCCTCAAGCGGGATTTGCCCGTGGCCGCCGTCCCGGCCGCGCAGACCGGCCCGGTGGCCGCCGCCCTCCGGGAAGTTTACCGGCTCGCCCCCGCGCCCAACGTGCTCTTCACCAGTTTGAACAACATCAATCACGTGGCGCATCCCGCCCAGGTGCTCATGAACGCCGGCCGCATCGAGTCGATGGGCGGCGACTGGAGCTTCGACCACGAAGGGTTCACCCCGTCGGTGGGCCGGGTGACCGAAGCGGTGGATGAAGAGCGGCTGTCCGTCGTGCGCCGCCTGGGGCTTCAGCCCGTTCCCTTGCTGGAATGGTACGTCCGCTTCTACGGCCACCAGGGGGTGAAGGGCCGCAATTTGTACGAGGCGACCCACACCTCACCCGTCTGGGGGCCGGCCCGGGCCCCCGATACCCTCGAACACCGGTATTTGACCGAGGACTTGCCGTTCGGCCTGGTGCCCATCTCGGAGCTGGGGCGCCGGCTGGGCGTGGACACACCTGTCATGGACAGCGTCATTACGCTGGCCGGTGCCGCCTTGGGCCGCGATTTGCGCCGGGAAGGGCGCAGCCTGCAAGCGGTGGGCCTGGCCGGGCTCGATCGCGACGCGATGATCCGATACTGCGAAACCGGCCGCCGCTGACCGGTTCCGTTCCCCGGATGCCGGGGCGTTTGTCCCGCTTTGGCGGCCTCGATTGTCCCTGGTTCTCTGCGCGTTCGGGGTCCATAATGGACGTACATCCGAACGCCGCGAAGGGGGCGATCGAATGTTCAAGCGGATTTTGGTGGCGCTGGACGGCTCGGATCACGCGTGGGAGGCTCTGGCCCGGGGGGCTCGGCTGGCCAGGGCGGCCGGCGCTGAGCGATTGGGCCTCGTCCACGTCCGGCCGTCGTTGAGCACGCTCGCATACGCGTACGGTTTCGACGTGGCAGGACCGGTGTATCCCAACTTTGCGGACCGGATGGCCGAAGATTTGCGGCGAGTGGAGGAGCATTCCCTGGAGCTCTTGCGCCGGGGCGAAGAAGCGGCCCGGGAGGCGGGACTTGTCGACGCGCCCATCGTCCTCCATGCCGAAGAAGGGCCGGTGGTGCGGCGCATATTGGACGTCGTTCGCCGCGAAGGGTACGACCTCCTGGTCGTGGGCAGCCGGGGCATGGGCCGGGCGGCCGGGCTGTTGCTCGGCAGCGTCAGTCAATCGCTGGTCGCCAACTTGCCCTGTTCGGTGCTCATCGTCGACTCCGACGCCAGGGAAGCCGGGGCGAGCGAGCCTGAGGCCGCGGCCGGCCAGGCCGGTTGACGGCAGGACTGCCGGATGACGGCAGCACGACTGCCTGGCGGACCTTCGTTCCCCGGGGAACCCTACTACGGGAATCGGGCCGGGTGCCCGGTCCGGCGTTCGGGGAACGGGGGTGAAGCGGGTGAAGCGTTCGGGCCTTGTGGAAGGGCTGGCACTTTTGGCGGCGGTGGGCCTGGCGCTGTGGAGCGTACTGCCGGGCCAATCGTCGCCGCTCTCGCACCTTTTTGAGGAACGGCAACAGCCGGGCCGCAAGGAAGCGGGGGACGCGGCCGCGCGGGGCGATTCGGCCGGCGATGTCGCGGGCGCAAGCGAGGTCGACGCGGAGCTTGCGGACATGTTCGGCGTCCCCGCCGGCGAGGATCGCATCGTCATCGTCAAGTCGGAGAACATGCTGTACTGGTTTGAGCGCGGCCGCCTGGCCAAAAAGTATGAAGTGGCGACCGGCGTCCAACCGCACTACACGCCGGAAGGGATGTTTACCATTGCCAACAAAATCGTGGATCCGGGCGGACCCGAGGGCAAGCCGCAGCTGGGAAACCGGTGGATGGGCTTGGCGGTTCCGCCTGAGCGGGACCGGCGCAGCTCAGGGCCGGATGAGCGGGCACCCGCCGGTTTGAAATACGGCATTCACGGAACCAACGAGCCTGAGTCCATCGGCGAGCACGCGTCGGGCGGCTGCATCCGGATGCACGATGAGGACGTCGTCGAATTGTTTGAGCGGGTGGACGTCGGCACCGTGGTAGAAATCCGGCCGTGACGCCCGCGGCGCCTGAACGCCGCGGCCAGATCTTTTGCCCGCCGGCGGCGTCTCGCCGGACTCCGGGGAAGGGGGGAGCGGATGGAGCCGGTATCCCAAGCCGCTTTGCTCCTGCGGCAGGCCGTAGAAACGAGGATGCCCGTCGCGGTTCTCACCGGTGCGGGAGTGAGCGCCGAAAGCGGCGTGCCCACGTTCCGGGGCCAGGGAGGGTTGTGGCACGGCTTCCGACCGGAAGAACTGGCGACACCGGAAGCGTTCGCCCGGGACCCGGCCCGGGTTTGGGAATGGTATCACTGGCGCCGGCGGCGGTGTTTCTGGTGATCGGCACCAGCGCCGCGGTGTACCCGGCGGCCGGCCTCGCAGGGCTGGCCGCGCAAGCCGGCGCGCCGGTGATCGAGATCAATCCCGAGGATACCGCTCTGTCTTCCCTGGCCGCCGTCCGGCTGCGGCAGCCGGCGGGAACGGCCCTGCCCCGGTTGCTGGACTTGGCCGGGCTTTCCCCCGCATGACCCCGGAGCGCCAGGAACCGGACGTTTTTGAATCGAATCAAGCTAGGATCCTTTTGAAGCGCTCGCCGGCGCGGGGGAGGAAGCGGGTCCGTGTTTGACGTGGGCCTCATTCAAAGCCTGCAGTCGTTCTCGACGCCTTGGCTCGACCGGTTCTTCATCTCCGTTACCCATCTGGGCAGCCATTACGCCTACATGGCCATCTTGTTGTTCCTTTACTGGGCGGTGGACCGGCGGGTCGCCCGGGAACTGACCGCGGTGTTCTTGGCCTCGCTGTGGTTCAACCAGTTGCTCAAGGAGTATCTGGTCATGGGCAGGCCCGATCCCGTGCTCGTCCGCGCCATGGTCACCGAGCCGAGCCCCGGATTTCCCTCGGGCCACGCGCAAGGGGCTATGACGTTGTGGGGCTACATGGCGCTGGCGTTCCGCCGGCGCTGGTTTACGGCTGTCGCCGCGGCGCTCATCGTGCTCATCGGTGTGTCCCGGTTGTACACGGGCGCCCACTTCCCCGGCGACGTGCTGGGCGGGTGGGCTTTGGGCGCGGCGTTTGTGGCCGCCTATGTGTGGCTTGCCCGCCGGGGCGCGGGAAGGAACTTGAGCCTGCGCGCGCGGTTGGCCCTGATCGTTGCCGTTCCCCTGTTGCTGTACCCGCTCTATCAGACGGGAACGTCGGAACAAATCCTCGGCATGTTTATCGGGTTTTTCACCGCGGGGGTTTTGGCCGAAGATGCCGTGCCCTTCCGGGAGCGGGTGCCGCTTGCCAAGCAGGTGGCCAAGCTCGCGATCGGATTCAGCGGGTTTGCGGCGTTGCTCGTCCTGCACATGCTGTACGTCCCGCCGGGGTTGCCGTCGCTTTTGGGCTACAGCCTCTTGGCCGCGTGGGTGCCGCTGGGCGCGCCCGCGCTCTTCCGGCGCTGGGGCTTGGCCGGTGAAGAATCCGGCTCCCGCGCCGAACCGGCCGCGCGGGGACGTCTGCGCGCCTGTCTGGCCGCGGCCGGGACCGTCTTCGCGCTGGTGGCCGCGTCCAGCGTGTACGTGCGGGAGGTTGTGCCGGCGGCGGCCCAGCCCCCGGTGCTGGAGGCGGACCGTGTGGTCATCATCGGCCACCGGGGCGCCCGGGGACTCGCGCCGGAAAACACGCTGGCGGCCGTCGCGACGGCTCTGGAACACGGCGCCGACTGGGTGGAGCTGGACGTGCGCCGGACCCGGGACGGCGCGATGGTGGCGATGCACGACCCGACAGTGGATCGGACCACCGATGGCCGCGGCGCGGTTGCCGAGATGACGTTGGAGCAGATCAAGGCGCTGGACGCGGGCTACCGGTTTTCCCCCGACGGCGGGCGAACGTACCCATGGCGGGGGCGGGGCGTCACGGTGCCGACCTTGACCGAGGCGTTGGCCGCGTTTCCTTCCGCCCGGTTTCTCATCGAGATCAAGGAGGACGAGCCGGGGATCGCGGCCGCCGTGCTGGCCGCCATCGACGAAGCGCAAGCCCGGGACCGGGTGATGGTGGCGTCGTTCCACGACCGGGTCGTGCAGGAGATGCGGGCGCTGGCGCCGGAGATCCCGACCGGCTACGGCATGGGAGAGGCGCTGCGGCTGGTGATTTGGCAGAAAGTGGGCCTTGGAGCGTTCGTCAAGCCCAGGGCCCCGGTTCTGCAGGTGCCCAAGCGGTACGGCCCGCTGCGGATCGCCGACGCGGGGCTGGCGCGGGTGATCGGGGAGAAAGGGATGCACATGCACGTCTGGACCGTCAACGATCCGGAAGACATGCGCCGGGTCGTCGGGTTCGGCGCGCGCGGCATCGTCACCGATTACCCCGACCGGTTGCAATCGGTGCTGGAAGCTATGGGGAAAAAAACGGCGTCTTCTCCGTTCTACTGAACGGCTTTCAGGATGGGCGCGAGGACGGACGGGGAACGGCCGGAACAGCGATCGCGCCGGCAGCCTCGCGAACACCGAAGAAACCATCGAACCGCAAAGGAAGGACGTCGGATGTTGCAGCATCGCGGCCGCTTGGTGGTGACGTGCCCGGACCAGCCGGGCATTGTCGCCGCGATCTCGCAGTTTTTGTTCGCCGAAGGCGCCAATATCGTCCAGTCGGACCAGTACTCCACCGACCCGTGGGGCGGGCAGTTTTTCATGCGGGTGGAGTTCGACCTGCCGGGACTGGCTGCCCGGCACGACGCGTTGAAACGGGCGTTCACGGGGGTCGCGGCCCGCTTTGACATGCGATGGGAGCTGAAGCGGGCGGAGCCCCGGCCCCGCATGGCCATCCTCGTTTCCCGGGAGGAGCACTGCCTGCTGGACTTGTTGTGGAGGTGGCAGGCGGGTGAGCTCCCGGTGGACATCCCCATGGTCATCAGCAACCACCCGCACCTCGCTGATCGGGTGAAACCTTTCGGCGTCCCGTATTACCACCTGCCCATCGAGCCCGGAGGAAAGCAGCGGCAAGAACAGCAAATGCTGGCGCTGTTGCGGGGGCGGGTGGACTTTGTGGTGTTAGCCCGGTACATGCAAATTTTGAGCAGCGAGTTCCTCGAGGAGTTTCCGTATCGGGTCATCAACATCCATCACTCGTTCTTGCCGGCGTTCGCCGGGGCGCGGCCGTACCACCGGGCTTACGAGCGGGGCGTCAAGCTCATCGGCGCCACCGCCCACTACGCCACCGAAGAGCTGGATGAAGGGCCCATCATCGAGCAGGACGTTATCCGGGTCGATCACCGGGATGATCCCGAAAGCTTGCGGCGCAAAGGGCGGGACATCGAGCGGCTCGTCCTGGCTCAGGCTGTGAAGCTCCACGCCGAGGACCGGGTCATCGTCTTCGGCAATAAGACCATCGTATTTTCGTAGGCGGGCAGCGGCTGGAGGGAGCGTCGTGATCGAGTTGGCCATCGGCCTCGGCGTTCTGCTCAACCTGGTGGGCTATGAGCTCCTGGGGCGCACGGCGGGCGGCGCCGTCGTGCCAGGCTATTTGGCGCTGTTTTTGGACCAGCCGGGGCGCATTGCAAGTACGCTGGTGGCCGCGGTGCTCACGCTGGGCGCCGTACGGCTCCTTTCGCGCGTCGCGATCATCTACGGCCGGCGCAAGTTCGCAGCGATGATGCTTGTGGGTTTCATCGTCAACGGCCTGATCAATGAGGCCGTTCGGCTCTCTGGGGGGTGGTTGGGGCCAAGCGGAACGGATCTGCGGGTGATCGGTTTCATCGTGCCCGGATTGTTGGCCAACGAGATGCACGAACAGGGCATTGCGGCCACCGTAGCCATGGCCTTGCTCAGCGCGGTGATCGTGCGCCTTGCGGTCGCCGGATTGGCCAGGGCGGGAGTGTTCGGCGGTGTATAGACCGCCCCGGGGCCGCTGGCCCTTGGGCAACGGGATCTTGCTCCTCGCGGCGTGCGTCGCCGTGGCCGCCTACTACGGCCTCGCGGGAACGCTCGCTCGTCAAGGACGGGACGCGCTCTTCGATTCGCCGGAAGAGCGAGAGGCGTACCGGCTGATGGTGCAAGGGATGGATGTGATCGCCAAGGCCCGGGAGGCGGCCGGATACCCGCTGGACAGCGGCGCGGATCCGAACCGCACGGGATTGATCGGCGTCGAGTGGAGCGGCATCACCACCACCCTGGGCGATCTGCACGCCAAGCGCACCGCCACCAACCCGGTCTGGGCCGGCGTGCTGGTCCGCTGGATGCGGGAAGCGGGGGTGCGGCCGGGCAGCACGGTTTGGGCTACGTTTTCCGGTTCCTTTCCAGGCCTGAACCTGGCGGTGCTTGTGGCCGCGGAGGCATTGCAGGCCCGGGTGGTGGCGGTCTCCTCATTGGGGGCATCGATGTGGGGGGCCAACTTGCCCGGATTTTCGTGGGCGGCGATGGAGCATGCGTTGCGGGAGGCCGGGATCGTTTCGAGCGGCACCGTCGCGGTCACCCTGGGAGGATCGGTCGACCGGGGCGAGGGGATGCCGGCCGGTGACGTGGAGCTGCTGCAGGACGCGGCCCGCAAGGCCGGTTGGCCGCTTTTGCGCCCCGCCGATTTGGCGGAGGCGGTGAGCCTGCGGCTGATGGTTTTGGAAGAGGCGGGAGGAGGGCGACAGCCCGCGCTGTATGTGAATGTGGGCGGTGGGCATGCGAGCCTCGGCGGCTGCCCCGACTCCGCCAAGTGGCCGCCGGGATTGAGCCGCGAGCCCCGCCCGTGCCCGGGAGGGGTGCCCGGCATGCTGCACGTCATGAGCAACCGGAACGTTCCCGTCCTGCACCTCTTGAACATCAAAGAGCTGGCCCTGAGCGCCGGCATCCCTATCGATGCCGTTTTTCGCCGGGATGAAGCGCCCATTGGGCCGCGGTGAGGCGCACTACGGCCTATAGCTGACCGATGGAGACGAGCTCGACGCCCCGATCTGCCAGTGTTTGCCGCAAGCGGGCCAGTAGGCCGGCGGCCCCGGGGCTGTCTCCGTGAACGCAGACGGTATCGGCGCGCACGGGCACCCATTCCCCGGTCGCGGCCTGGACCCGGCCCTCGCTTACCATGGTCCAGACCCGTTCGGCGACCGCGGCCGGGTCGTGGAGGACGGCGCCCGGTTGCCGGCGGGAGACGAGCCGCCCGTGCCGGTCGTAGGCCCGGTCCGCGAATGCCTCCGCGACGACCCGGGCGCCCATGTCCCGGGCCACCTGTTCGAACCGGCTGCCGGAGAGGGCGACGATGACCAGGTTGGGATCGACCCGCAGGACGCCTTCGACGATGGCCCGGGCCGTGGCCTCATCGTCGGCCGCCCGGTTGTAGAGCGCACCGTGGGCTTTGACGTGCTCGACCCGGCCGCCGAACGCCGCGGCGAACGCCTGCAACGCCCCGATCTGGTACGTGACCCAGTCCCGCACCTCGTCGGGGGTCAGATCCATGAACCGCCGCCCGAAACCTTGCCGATCGGGGTAGGACGGGTGCGCTCCGATGCCGACGCCCTTGGCGAGGGCCGTCCGGACCGCGGAGCTCATGCGGGACGGATCGCCTGCGTGGACGCCGCACGCGATATTCGCGGCGGTGATGTAATCCATCAGTTCATCGTCAGACCCCAGATCCCAGCGGCCGTACCCTTCGCCCAAGTCCGCATTGATGGCCACCCGCATCGCCGATCACCTCGCATTGTCGACATTGGGCCTTCGCCGGCCGGTCGCGCCGCGGGGATCATCCCTCACCCCTGTCGGGTCGCCGGCCCGTCGGGCACCGCCCGGTAGGCGGCACCCAGCACTTGCGGGTTCGCCCGGCCGCCGGTCATTTCCTTTAGGCCGGCAACGGTCCCGGCGGTTTCGTCATTGGGAACAAGGAAGGTGAAGCTGACCCGCCCGCCGTAGTCCGCCGCCTCGATGGCCGCTCCTCGCTCTTTCAACCAGTGCTGCGCGCGCCCGGCCCATTCGTAGTCGAGTTCCACCCGGAGGCGGGCGTGGAGCAGTTGGCGGACGATGCCTGCGGCCCGCACCGCCGCGCTTGCGGTCTGGGAGTACGCCCGGACCAGGCCCGGGGCGCCCAAAAGAACCCCGCCGAAATACCGGATGACGACGATGACCGCGTTGTGCAAGTCTTCCCGCTGCAGCACTTCCAGGATGGGACGGCCCGCGGTGCCGCCGGGCTCGCCGTCGTCGCTGAACCGGGCGGTTTCCGCGCCCAGGCCGACCCGGAAGGCGTAGCAATGGTGCGTCGCCTGGGGATGCTCGGAGCGGAGCTGGGCGATCACCTCCAGGGCTTCCTTTTCGCTTTCTGCGGGGCCTGCGATGCCGATGAACCGCGAGCGCTTGATGATGGACTCCACCGAGGAAAAGCCGCCGAGGGTCCGGTAAGCGGCCGGCTCCCCGCTTTGGGGCGGCATCCGGGCTCCCCCCCTCTTCCGTCAGCGGCCGGCACCAAGAAATCCGGTACCGGCTTCGCAAGTATCGGTTCGCCGCCGGCGCGCCGTCGACCTCTCCAGGCGCCCGCAGCCATGGCCAAAAACCCGGGGGACATCCTCGCGGACATCGGGGACGCTCCCCGACGGACGGAAAGCAGGATGCCGGTCGTTCGGAGCTAAGATCCGAACAATGACCGGCGGGCCGCCGAAGACGTTGTCCGGGGGCTGTTGGACCCGGGCCGGCCGCAAGGGCGGGCGGCTATCGCGAGCATAGCGAAGTTACGGAAAGGACAGTCGGCAACCGATGGCAACAAAGCTGTGGAACTTGTTCGTGGCGTTCTTGCGGGCCGGGCTGCTCGGGTACGGCGGGGGACCGGGGTCCATTCCCCTT
>JACDOI010000041.1 GCA_017656145.1 Bacillota bacterium
CCCCCCCGGCCGGGGGGGCGGCCCGCGCCCCCCCCCCCCCCCCCCCCACCGCGCAACCCGTCATTGCCGGTGATATTCCCCTCCCGTCGCGAATAACGTTGTACTGGCAACGGGCATGGCCAGGCATCCTGAGGGAGGGGACGCGGCATGGAGAAGTTTGACCTCTTCGCCGACATCGCCGAACGCACTGGGGGCAGCATCTACATCGGCGTGGTAGGGCCGGTGCGCACCGGCAAATCCACGTTTATCAAGCGTTTCATGGACCTTTTGGTCCTCCCCCGGATCAAGGACGCATACGACCAGCAGCGGACGAAAGACGAACTCCCTCAAAGCGGCGCAGGCCGGACCATCATGACGACGCAGCCCCACTTTGTGCCCGACCAGCCCGTTGCTCTGGAGCTGGACGGAGCCCGGGCCCGGGTTCGGCTGGTGGACTGCGTTGGGTATACTGTTCCCGGGGCCAAAGGCTACGAGGACGAGGAAGGCCCCCGCATGGTGCGAACGCCCTGGTTTAGTCACGAGGTCCCGTTTCAGGAAGCGGCCGAAATCGGCACCCGCAAGGTCATCGAAGAGCACTCGACGATTGGGCTTGTGATCACCACCGACGGAACGGTGACGGATCTTCCCCGGCAGGCGTATGTCGAATCCGAAGAGCGGGTCATCCGGGAGTTGAAGGCGGCCGGCAAGCCGTTTTTGGTGCTCGTCAATTCCGCCGACCCCGACAACCCGCAAACCCGGGAGCTTGCGGCGGAACTTTCCAGCCGCCACGGCGTCACGGCGGTGCCCGTCAACTGCCTGCGCATGAGCCAGCAAGACCTTCTCGACGTGTTGCACGAGATTTTGTTCGAATTTCCGGCCCGGGAAATTTCGTTCCGGCTGCCGGCTTGGATCGAGGAGCTGGACTCGGATCATCCGCTGCGCCGACAGTTCTTGGACGCCGCGTGGGCCGCCGCCGACAGCATCGAGCGGCTGCGGGACGTGGAGGCGGCGGCAAGAACCTTGGCCCGGGACGACGTTGTGGAGTCGGTGACCGTCAAGCAGATGGAGCTGGGCACCGGATCGGTGCTGCTTGAGGTGGGGACCCGGCGCTCCCTCTTCTACCAGGTTCTGGCGGAGATGACCGGGTTCGATGTGCTGGGCGACCACCATCTTGTCCGGCTGATGAAAGACTTGGCGGTAGCCAAGCGGGAGTACGACAAGCTGGCGTCGGCCTTGAACGAGGTGAACGAAACCGGTTACGGGATCGTCACGCCGGCCCTGGACGACATCGTGTTCGACGAGCCCGAGATCATCCGGCAAGGGGGCCGGTTCGGCGTCAAGCTGCGGGCCGGAGCCCCGTCCATCCACATGGTGCGGGCGAGCATCTACACCGAGGTGACCCCTTTCGTCGGCACCGAGAAACAGGGCGAGGAATTCGCCCGGTACTTGACCGAGGAATTCGAGAAAGACCCGCGCCGGGTGTGGAACTCCGATTTTCTCGGCAAGTCCTTGCAGGAACTGGTGCGGGAAGGCATCCAGAGCAAGCTTCACCGCATGCCCGCCCACGCCCAGAAAAAACTGCAGGAGACCTTGACCAAGATCGTCAACGAGGGCAGCGGCGGCCTGATCTGTATTATCCTTTAAATTCGAAGAGGAAAACGCTGGGTTTCTCCAAAGACGCCGGGAGGAAAGGACCTGACCGGAGCGAAAGTACCGTTGTCAGGCTCCTGGCGTCGTTTTGCTGATCGGCTCATAGTGTGAGCGAGGATTGGACAGGCTACGGTTCCAGATAGAGGCAAAGGCCGGGAGCTGGGAAGGGAGGTGAACGGCTTGACCAAGTCGGACCTCGTCGATCGGGTGGCCGAAAAGAGTGGGTTGACGAAGAAGGACGCGGGACGGGCGGTGGATGCGCTGTTTGAGGCGGTTACAGAGGCCCTGGCCGGCGGCGAGCGGGTTCAGGTCGTCGGTTTCGGCACGTTCGAGGTGCGGGAGAGGGCAGCTCGCCGGGGGCGGAATCCCCAGACGGGCCAGGACATCCAGATTTCGGCCCGAAAGATTCCCGCGTTCAAGGCCGGCAAGGCTCTCAAAGAATCGGTAGCTCGGTAAGCGCCCGCATCGTTCACCGGCTCTGCCCGGACACCGGCTGCGCCGACCGTTCTGCGGGGCGCGGCCGGTGCCTTTTTTCGCCCGGCCGGTCTCGCTTGCTCTTTGAAGCCTCTTCTGAACGTGTTATAATCTCAAAAGTTACAACCCCTCGGGAGGAACACTCTGTGCAAGAGTCGGTACAGATCGGGCTTTTGGGCTGCGGCACCGTCGGCAGCGGCGTGCTGTCTATCCTCAACGCGAACGGCGACCGCATATCCGCCCGAGCGGGGGCATCGATTCGCATCCGGCGCATCGCAGTGCGGGATGTCCGTCGCCAACGGTCGGTGCCGGTTGAGCCCGAACTTCTGACCGCGGATCCGTGGGAAGTGGTGCGGGATCCGGCCATCGAGATCGTGGTGGAGGTCATCGGCGGGGTCCACCCGGCCTTGGAATTGATCCGGGCAGCGTTAGAAAGCGGCAAGTCAGTGGTCACGGCCAACAAAGAGGTTCTGGCCAAGCACGGGCCGGAACTGCTGGAACTGGCAGCCCGCCGGGGCGTGGACTTGTTGTTTGAAGGCAGCGTGGCCGGCGGCATTCCCATTATCAAGCCGTTGCGGGAAAGCTTGGCCGCGAACCGAATCAAGGCCATCGTCGGTATCATCAACGGCACGACGAATTACATGCTGACCCGAATGAGCCGGGAAGGCATTCCTTTTGAAGAGGCGCTGCGAAAAGCCCAGGAGCTCGGGTACGCCGAGGCGGATCCGACTTCGGACGTGGAAGGCTACGATGCCGCGTTCAAGATCGCGATCCTCGCCGCGCTGGCCTTTGAAACTCCGGTGCAGGTGTCGGACGTGTACTGCGAGGGGATCACCCGCATTACTCCCGAAGACATCCGCTACGGCCAAGAGCTCGGCTACGCGGTGAAACTCCTGGCGATAGCCCGGGAGGACGGGGGCCGGCTCGACGTCCGGGTCCACCCGGCGTTCATCCCGCAGTCCCACCCATTGGCCGCGGTCCAGGACGTATTCAACGCGATTTACGTCCGGGGCGACGCGGTGGGCGAATTGATGTTTTACGGCCGGGGCGCGGGCAGCCTGCCGACCGGAAGTGCCGTGGTGGCCGACCTGATCGATGCGGTCCGTCGACGCCGAAGCGGCAACGGGCATTTTCGGGTGAGCGGCGAGGCGCTCGCTGTGCGCCCTATCGAGGAAACCGTCTCCCGGTACTATGTTTCCCTGAAGGTCGTCGACCAACCCGGCGTGCTGGCGTCCATCGCCGCCGCCTTCGGCGAGGAAGGGGTCAGCATCGGTTCGGTTATCCAAAAGGGACGGCTGGAGGACCCGGTGGACCTGGTGTTTGTCACCCACGAGGTGAAAGAGGAGTACATCCGGCGCGCCCTTGAGAAGATCGGCCGCCTCCCAGTCGTCCGGTATGTGAGCAACGTCATCCGAGTGGAGGCGGACGTATGAGGGCCGGAATCATCGCGCGATATCGAGAACACTTGGCCTTGCCGGCCCAGGAGCCCATCATCACGCTGCTTGAAGGCGACACGCCCCTCATCCCCGTGCCGTCCCTCGCCCGGGAGCTGGGAATCCCGGCGGAGCTGTACGTGAAGTGGGAAGGGGCCAATCCGACCGGCTCCTTCAAGGATAGGGGGATGACCGTAGCGGTCACCGATGCTGTGATGCGGGGCGCCCGGGCGGTTCTCTGCGCGTCCACCGGCAACACCTCCGCGTCGGCTGCGGCCTATGCAGCCCGGGCGGGCGTGCCGTGCTACGTCTTGATGCCGAAAGGGGCCGTAGCCAAAGGGAAGCTGGCCCAAACGCTGATGCACGGCGCCCGGGTCGTAGAGGTGGAAGGCAACTTCGACGACGCTTTGGAGCTCGTCCGGCAATTGAGCGCTCAGCACGGCCTGGCGGTGGTCAACTCCATCAACCCGGCGCGCCTTGAAGGCCAAAAGACTGCGGCGTTCGAAATTTGCGACGCGCTTGGGGATGCGCCCGACTTCCTCGCCCTGCCGGTGGGCAACGCGGGAAACATTACCGCGTACTGGATGGGATTTCGGGAATATCATGCTCTGGGCAAAAGCTCCCGGCTGCCGCGCCTTTTGGGGTTCCAGTCCGCGGGCGCGGCGCCCATCGTCGAAGGGCGTCCTATCGACCGCCCGGAAACGGTGGCTACTGCCATCCGCATCGGGAGGCCCGCCAGCTGGAAGAAGGCCGAAGCCGCCCGGGACGAGTCGGGCGGGTTGATCGACAAGGTGACCGATGACGAAATCCTGGCCGCCTACCGGCTCGCGGCCCGGCGGGAAGGCGTGTTTTGCGAGCCTGCTTCAGCCGCCTCACTGGCCGGCGTGGCCCGGCTGGCCCGGGAAGGCTTTTTCCGGCCCGGCCAGCGAATTGTGTGCGTGCTGACCGGTCACGGGCTCAAAGACCCCGACCGGGCGACCGAGGAAAGCGACGACACCGTGGTGCTTCCCGCCCGGGCGGAAGCGCTGGCCGAGGTGTTGCTCCAGTGACCCGCAAGGAAGGGGACCGGTCCCCGGCCGTTTTGGGGCTGGGCGTGGCCGCCCGGGTCCGGGTCCGGGTGCCGGCGACGACGGCCAACCTGGGGCCGGGATTCGATGCACTGGGGATGGCGCTGGCTTTGTTTAACCGGTTCGAGGTGGAGCGCCTGCCGGAAGGCTGTTACGTAGAGGCTCACGGGCAGTCCGCCGACCTGATCCCGCAAGGCGAAGACAATCTTGTCGTCCGGGCGGCCCGGGCTGTCTGGGAGCGGGCCGGGCTTGAGCCGGCCGGATGGCGGGTGCGGCTGTGGACGGAGATCCCTTTAGGCTGCGGGTTAGGCAGTTCGGCATCGGCCATCGTCGGCGGGGTCGTGGCGGCCAACGTCCTTGCAGGGGAACCGCTGGGCACGGATGAGCTGCTCGCGATTGCAGCGGGCCTTGAAGGCCACGCGGACAACGTCACCGCTGCCATGCTGGGCGGCTTTACGGTGGCGACCCACCGGCCCGGCGAGGCCGTGCGATGGGAACGGGTGGAGGTGCGGGGCGTCCGGGCGGTGGTGGCCGTTCCGGACGTCGTCCTGCCGACCGAGCGTTCGCGCCGGGTGTTGCCGAAGGCGGTGAGCCTTGCCGACGCGGTGTTCAACGTCGGCCGGGCGAGCTTGCTGGTGGCGGCCATGGCCGTGGGCGATCGGGCCGGAATCGCGGCCGGTCTGGACGACCGGCTGCACCAACCGTACCGGGCTTCACTGGTTCCGGGGTTCGGCTCCGTGGTGGCGGCAGCCAAGGGAGCGGGGGCATTGGGAGCGGTGCTGAGCGGGGCAGGACCGTCGGTACTGGCTCTGATTCCCGAACCCATGAACGCCGAACCGGTCGGGGAAGCCATGGTCGGCGCGTTCCGTGACGCCGGCGTCACGGCCCGGTGGCTCGCGCTCTCGCCGGACCACGGGGGTGTTGCGGTGGAACAGATCGATGCCTTAGACGGCCACCGGGCAGCGGGGAGGGAAGTGCTGTGAACATCTTGGTGCAAAAGTACGGCGGAAGCTCTGTCGGAACGCCCGAGCGCATCAAAGCGGTGGCCAGTCGGATTGTCGAGTCCCGCCGTTCGGGCAACAGCGTCGTCGCGGTTGTGTCGGCCATGGGCGACACGACTGACGAGCTTATCGCCCTTGCCCGTCAGGTGAGTTCCAAGCCTCCCAAGCGGGAAATGGACATGTTGTTGTCGACGGGCGAACAAATCTCCATTGCGCTGTTGGCCATGGCCATCCACGAGCTTGGCGAACCGGTCATCTCCCTGACCGGCCCGCAGGTGGGCATCATCACCGACAACGCGCACACCCGGGCCAAGATCTTGAGGGTCGAGCCCGATCGGGTCCGGTCGGAGCTGGCCAAAGGCCGCATCGTGATCGTGGCCGGATTCCAGGGCTTAAGCCGCGACGACGCGGAGATTACGACTCTTGGCCGCGGCGGGTCAGACACGACGGCCGTGGCATTGGCCGCGGCCCTCGGAGCCGACGTCTGCGAGATATACACTGACGTGGACGGCGTGTTCACGGCTGATCCGAGGGTGGTGCCGACGGCCCGCAAGCTGGCGGACATCTCATACGGGGAGATGTTGGAGATGGCCAGCCTCGGCGCCGTGGTCCTCCAGCCCCGAAGTGTCGAGTACGCCTCGCAGCACGGAGTCGTCATCCATGTGCGGTCCAGCTTTTCCTCAAATGAGGGGACATACGTCAGGGGGGAGAAAACGGTGGAGCGGGATATGGTCGTGGTCGGCGTCGCCCATGACACCAACGTGGCCAAAATTGTCGTGATGGACGTGCCCGACCGTCCCGGCGTGGCCCATCGGATCTTCTCGGCGCTGGCCGCGGAGCAGGTCAACGTCGACATGATTGTGCAATCGACCAAGCAGGAGAACACGACAGACCTTTTGTTTACCGTCACCCGGGACGATCTGCCCCGCACGCTGGAGATCATTGACGGCGTGGCAAAGGAGTTGGGCGCGTCGGGCGTGCTGCACACTACCGGACTTGGCAAAGTGTCCATCGTCGGGGCCGGGATGGTCAGCAATCCCGGAGTCGCGGCCCGCATGTTCGAGGCGCTGGCCCAGCGGGGAATCAACATCCAGGTGATCAGCACGTCCGAGATCAAGATCTCATGCCTGATCGATCTCGATGCGGTGCCCGAGGCGGTTCGTGCCATTCACGAGGCGTTCAACCTGTCGGTCGATGAGGGGCAGTCGCAGGCCAAGGTAGCCGGCTGATCTCCGGAGTGACCACCTGGTTTGGGGAGCTGGCCACCTTGGCCGGTCGGGAGGCTGCCCTTCGCCGGGGATGCGCGTGGCGGTGCGAAACCTGTCGCCACAACCGCCGGTTGCGTTCCCCGGAGATCTGTGGTATCCTAGACAGCGCCAGCGGAAGACCGCGTCGGGGCGTGGCGCAGCTTGGTTAGCGCGCTACCTTGGGGTGGTAGAGGTCGCTGGTTCGAATCCAGTCGCCCCGACCAACGAAAAAGCCCTCCGGAAGCGGGTTTCCGGAGGGCTTGGTTTTTGAGCGGTCGTTTTTGGTGGCCGGCTGTGTCCGAGGGCCCCTGAAACGCTTGGCAAATGTTGAAGATTGCAGGAGGAATTGCCCCCACCATATAGTATCACTCAAGAACATGCCTCAAGGGGTTTATTCACTCCGAATTTACTCCACAATCCGTACGGACCCCGCCCAAGGCGGGCCGAGAACCGAGCAGAGGAGGAAGACCGCCGGATGGCATCGTGGCAGCAATACTTGCAAGACAACCGCGCACGCTTCTTGAACGACTACCTGGACTTGCTTCGCATTCCCAGCATCTCCGCCCTTCCCGAGCACGCCGGGGACGTCCGGCGGGCGGCGGAGTGGGTGGCCCGCCGGCTGGAGGCGGCAGGGCTGGAGGATGTGCGGGTCATGGAGACCGGGGGGCATCCGGTAGTGTACGGGGAGTGGATCCACGCGCCGGGAAAGCCCACCGTGCTCATTTACGGTCACTTCGACGTGCAGCCGGTAGACCCGCTGGACCTTTGGTCCAGCCCGCCGTTTGAGCCTGCGATCCGGGACGGCCGGGTCTACGCCCGGGGAGCCTCGGACAACAAGGGGAATTTCGTTCTCGCCATTTTTGCCGTGGAGGCGCTTTTGCGCGGTGAGGGCAGGCTGCCCCTCAACGTCAAGTTCCTCCTGGAGGGCCAGGAGGAGATCGGGAGCCCTCAGCTCCCGGCTTTCATTGCGGAACACAAGGATTTGCTGGCCTGCGATCTCGTCATCAGCACCGACGGCGCGAACTGGGGGGAGGACCAGCCGTCCGTGTCCGTCGGAACGCGCGGCCTCTGCGCGCTGCAGATCGACGTGCGGGGGGCCGACAGCGATCTGCACTCCGGTCTCTATGGCGGGACGATTCAGAACCCCATCCACGGGCTGGGCCGGCTCCTGGACTCCATGCGCGGCCCGGACGGTAAGATCCTGGTCGATGGATTCTACGACTCCGTGACGCCTCTTTCCCCAGAAGAGAAGGAAAACCTGGCCCGCATCCCCTTCGACGAGGGGACGTACGCTCGGAGCCTGGGCGCGCCGGGAACCTTCGGTGAACCCGGCTTCACCACCCTGGAGCGGGCTTGGGCCCGCCCCACGCTGGAGATCAACGGCATCTGGGGCGGGTTCCAGGGCGAGGGGCCAAAAACCGTTCTCCCCAACGAGGCCCACGCCAAGATCTCGTGCCGGCTGGTGCCGGACCAGGACCCGGAGGAAATCATCGAGCGCATCCGGGGCCATGTGGAGCGAAATGCGCCGCCCGGCGTGCAGGTGACGGTCCGGGCCTTCCCGGGCAGCGCCAGGCCGTATGTGGTGCCCCGGGACTTGCCGGCGCTGCGGGCGGCCCAGGAGGTTTTAAGCGAAGTCTACGGCAAGGAGCCTTATTTCGTCCGCACAGGAGGGACGGTGCCGGTGCTGGCCTTGTTCCTCACCCACCTGGGCGCCCATACGATCACGGTGGCTTTCGGGGTCGAGGACGAGCGCTTTCACGCGCCGGACGAGTTCTTCCGCCTGAAGAACTTTGACCGCGGGCAGCGGGGATATGCCAGGCTTTTAGATCGCCTGGGAGGGGAGTAGTGACCAGCGGCATCGGTGTCAGTTCCAGCAGCACAGCACGCAACGCTCGGGGCACAGGCCAGCGGGCCGCGCAGTACAAGCCCGCATGGTGCAGGGAGGTACAAATCGATGCGATCGCTGAAGCGCAGACCGTTCGTAGCTCTGGCGGCTGTTCTGGTCGCCGCTTTGTTGTTGACCGCCTGCTCGGGCGACAGGTCGGCTCCTGCGGGGAGTTCGTCAGGAGGAACCGGCGGGGCGCGGGGCGACAACACTTTCCGCATCGCCGTCGGCATCGATCCCGATACGCTGGATCCGGCCGGGATGACGACCACCACCGTGGCGAACATGGTGGACTACATCGTCGAGACTCTGATCAAGATCGACAAGGACGGCAACATCAAGCCGGGAGTGGCCGAGTCGTGGGAGGTGGCCCCGGATGGCCGGTCCATTACGTTCGAGCTCCGGGAAGGGGTCCAGTTCCACGACGGCACGCCCTTCAACGCCGAGGCCGTCAAGTTCAACATTGAGCGGATTCTCAATCCCGACGTGCGTATGCCGCTTCGAGCGAGTTACACGGTCATCGAGCGGGCGGAGGTGGTGGATGAGCACACCGTGACCCTCCACCTCAAAGAGCCCGCGCCGTATCTGCTAGGGGCCCTCACCTACACCGCCGCGGGGATGATCTCGCCCAAGTCCGTCAACGAGCACGGTAACAGCATGACCGCCTACCAGCACCCGGTGGGCACGGGCCCGTACGCCCTGAAGGAGTATACCAAGGGCAGCCAGCTTGTCCTGGAAAAGTTCGAAGACTACTGGGGCGAAGCGCCCTACTATGACCAGGTCGTGTTTCAGATTGTACCTGAGGCCGCGACGCGGGAGAGCATGCTTTTGGCTGGGCAGGTGGACATGATCATCCTGCCGCCCACCTCGGATATCCCGGCGCTGCAGAGCAACTCCAACGTGAGAGTCTTGCTGGCACCCAGCGATCGGACGATCTACGCCGCCATCAACACCCAACATCCGGCTCTCCAGGACAAGCGGGTCCGGCAAGCTCTCAACTACGCCGTCAATAAGGAAGAGATCATCGAGCACGTGCTGTTTGGTGCCGCCGACGTGATGGATGCGCCCATGGCCAAGCCGCTTCTGGGTTACTGCCAGACCGGGCCGTACCCGTACGATCCCGAGAAGGCCAAGCAGCTCCTTCAGGAGGCCGGTGCGACTGACCTGGAGCTGGAGTTCGTGACGCCGACGGGGCGGTACCTGCAGGACTACCAGGCCGCGCAGGCCATCGCCAACTTCCTGCAGGAGGTTGGGGTGCAGGTGTCCCTTTCCACCATGGACTGGCCGACCTACACGGCTACTATCATGGTCCCGCCCGAGAGGTCGACCGTGCAAATCCACATCCTGGGCTGGGCGCCGACTTTCATGGATTCCCAGCAACAGATGCTGCAGTTCACCAAGGACAACCATCCACCCAAGGGCCTGGCTTCGTCCTACTATACGAACCCGCAGGTAGAGGAACTGGTGGCGCAGGCCAACCGGGAGGTCGATCAGGAGAAGCGGCAAGAGCTTTACTGCGAGGCCGCCAAGACCATCTGGGAGGACGCACCCTGGATCTTCCTTTGGGTGCAGCGCTTCCCCATTGTGCACTCGGCCAAGGTCACCAACATCTCGTACCTGCCCAACGAGAAATTCGACGCCATCTACGCGCGGCCGGCCGAGTAAGGCGCACCGGAGGGAGCTCTGAGGTCCGCCCATGAAGCGCTACATCATCCGGCATTTGATCGCGGCAGTCATCACGTTGCTGGGCGCCACCTTCGTGCTGTTCCTGATCGTGCGCCTGATCCCGGGTGACCCGGCGGTCGTGATCGCCGGGCCCATGGCCAGCAGCGAAGAGGTGGAGCGTATTCGAGGGCAGCTGGGCCTGGACCGGCCTTTCCTGGAGCAGTATTGGACGTATCTGTCCAGGCTGGTCCGGGGCGATCTGGGCGTTTCGGCTCGCACCCAGCAACCTGTTCTGCTCGAGATCCTGGCCCGGTTTCCCTACACCTTGAAGCTGGCGGTGGTGAGCGCGGCTTTGGCGACGGTGACGGGGGTGGCGGCAGGTGTGATCGCCGCCACCCGCCGCTATTCCGTGTTCGACTACCTGGCCTCGTTCGGCAGCTTGCTGGGCGTTTCGATGCCGGTGTACTGGTTGGGAATTCTGCTCATCGTGTTCTTCGCCGTGCGGCTGCAGTGGCTGCCCGCGGCGGGAGCAGAGGGACCAGGGAGCATCGTGTTGCCCGCTGTGACGCTGACCGCCTACACGTTGGCGCTGGTGGCGCGCATGACCCGCGCCACCATGTTGGAGGTCCTGGAGCAGGACTACGTGCGAACCGCTTGGGCCAAGGGGTTGCCCCGGCCGCGCATCATCTTCCAGCACGCCCTGCCCAACGCTTTGGTTCCCATCATCACCGTCGTTGCGCTGCAGTTCGGGTCCCTGCTGGGTGGTGCGGTGCTGACGGAGTCAGTGTTCGCCTGGCCGGGCATCGGCTTGCTCCTGGTGGACTCCATCTTCGCCCGGGACTTTCCCATGGTGCAAGGCATTGTGCTGGTGTACTCGGCCATGATCATTTTGCTCAACCTCGGGGTGGATTTGCTCTATGCCTACGTTGACCCGCGCATCCGCTACAGCTGAGGTCGAGGCGCAGGCGGAGCCCGCCGGCCGGGAACGGGGGCGGCGAGCGGAGCTCTGGCGGCGCTATCGTCGGAACAAACCGGCCGTGGTGGGGCTGGTCATCGTGGCGCTGCTCACGGCCCTGGCGATTCTGGCACCGGTCCTGACACCGCACGACCCGCAGGAACAAAAGCTGTCAGCGGTGTTGCAGTTGCCGTCCCGGGAGCACCCGCTAGGCACCGACCACCTGGGGCGCGACATAGCCGCCCGGCTGCTCTACGGGGCGCGGTACTCGCTGGCCATCGGCGCGCTGGCGGTGGGCATCGGCTTGGCCGTGGGGATCCCCCTGGGCATCGTCTCCGGCTACTACGGCGGTTTCGTCGACTTGGTAATTCAGCGAATCACGGATATCTTGCTGTCCTTCCCGACCTTTCTCCTGGCCCTGTCCCTGGTGGCGGCGCTGGGGGTCGGCGTCCAGAACGCCATCCTGGCCGTAGGCATCGGAACGGTACCCGCGTTCATCCGGCTTGTGCGGGGCGCGGTGCTGGTGGTGCGGGAGCAGCCCTATGTGGAGGCCGCCCGCTCCCTGGGGGTCGGCGACGGGCGAATCGTCTTCCGGCACATCCTTGTCAACGCCTTGCCGCCTGTCATCGTGCAGGCCTCCCTGAGCATGGGGTCGACCATTCTCGTCGCCGCGGGCCTGGGATTCCTGGGCCTGGGCGTACCGCCGGGCACCCCGGAGTGGGGAGCGATGCTGGGCGAGGGCCGGCAGTACATCTTCAGCGCCTCCCGTCTGGCAACCATCCCGGGTGTGGCCATCTTCCTCGCAGTGCTCGCCTTCAACCTGGTGGGCGACGGGCTGCGCGATGCGCTGGACCCGCGCCAGCGGAACGCCAAGGCCTCCTGAGCCGCGACTGATGTCGAGAGGGAACGCCGTGCAGGGCGGTCACCATTGTGACCGCCCCCACATGGGTTTCTTACTGTTTGACCACGACCTTCACGGCGTCATGAGCGGCCGCGTCGCTGAAGACCTCGTAAGCTTGCATGAAGTCGTCCATGCGGAATGTGTGGGTGGCCAGCGGCGTGGGATCGATCCGCTTTGCGGCCACCAGTTGTAAGAGCTGGCCAACCGTTTTGGTGTCCACCAGGCGCGTGGTGATGGTGATGTTGTGATCCCACAGGTTTTCCAGGTGCAAAGTGACGGGCTTGCCGTGAACACCGACGTTGGCGAGGCGTCCGCCCGGCGCCACGAGTTCTGTGGAAAGTTCAAAGGTGGCGGGAATGCCCACGGCCTCGATCACCACGTCGGCGCCCCGGTTCTTGGTGTGGCGACGAACCACCTCGATGGGATTCTCACGATCGTTTTGCACCGTGATATCGGCGCCCAGCCGGCGGGCTCGCTCCAGCCGTCGTGCGTCAAGGTCCACGGCGATGATCTGCGCCGGGCTGTACAGCCTACTGAGCATGATCGCTGCAAGTCCTACGGGACCGGTGCCAACCACCACCACCGTGTCGCCGGGCTTGACGTTCCCGTTGAGCACACCGCATTCATAAGCCGTAGGCAGGATGTCCGCTAGGAAAAGCACGTCCTCGTCCGCCAACCCGTCGGGGATCTTGTAAAGACTCGTGTCCGCGAAGGGGATACGGGCGTACTGGGCCTGCACGCCGTGAATTTGTGGCCGAGGATTGTGCCGGAAGGCGTATCGGGCACGTCACCCTTCAAAATGTGGAGGTCTGTGCCGCAAATGGTCGTGGTGGTGATGCGGACGACGACGTCGGTGTCCTGCTCTACCCGGGGATCCGGCACCGTGTCCCACGACTTGTTCCCCGGCCCGTGATACACTACGGCTTTCATTCGCGCACCTCCTGTAGACCCGCTGAACCGGCGGGGCTCCGCTGTATATGATTCCCCGCCTTTTGCCTAGACAGCCACCGTCAGTCTCCGGTGAGGAGGTGCCTGCGGGTGAGGTGAGTGGGGAGAGAGGTGGGGGAAGAAAAGGGAGACGGGCCTAGACTTCCGTCCTCTAGGCCCGTCCCGTAACAGTGCGGCGAGTTGGGTTGGTGGCAGGCAGGTTCTGCCGGCTTCTCTCAAACGAGATTACCGGCCCCAGATCTCCTGCAGGACGCGCAAGGTGTTGCCGCCGATCACTTTGCGGATCTCGTCGTCGGAGTAGCCGTGCTTGACAAGCCAGCGCACGATGTTGGGCCATGCCTCCGCGATGTTCTCAAGTCCCTCGACGTACTCCACCCGGGGATAGTCTTCGCCGGCAGCGTGGCTGGCGCCAATGGAGAGTTGGGCGGCGAAGGCCTTGTGCAGCCCCACGTGATCGCCAAACAGCAGGTCCGGGCCGAACGTTACGTGATCGATCCCCACCAGATCGACGCAGTACTCAAAGTGTTCCATAAAGGATTCGATGGAATGGCGCGGGTGCTGTTTTGTCAGGGTTGTGTGCGGCGCCGCCTCGATACCGATGACGCCGCCGCGCTCGGCACAGGCCTTGATCACCTCATCGGGCTTCAGTCGCCGGCTCGGCCAAAGGCTGCGGGCCCCTGCGTGGGTGATGAAAACAGGATGCTTGCTGTATTTGATCGTGTCCAGGGCGGTCTGATCGCCCGAGTGGGAGACGTCGATGGCGATTCCCAGCTTGTTCATTCGCTCAACCGCCTGACGGCCAAACACCGTGAGCCCGCCGTCATTCGGTTCGCGCAGCCCGCATCCGAGGGCGTTGGCCTCACTGTAGGCGATACCCAGCATCCGGATGCCGAGTCCGTACAGGACGTCGATGCGATCGAGTTCGTTCTCGATGGGCGTAGACGATTCCAGGCTGGGGATCAAGGCGACCCGTCCCGTGTCGTGAGCACGGATGATGTCTTCGACCGTTTCCGCCCGGATGACGAAGTCCTGGTGGGCCAGGTCGCTGAACCGCATGCCGATATCGTGGATGATGTCGGTCCATTTCCAGCCCATCTTGGAGGTGATCAACGCAGCCCCGTTCAAGAAGTTTTCGAAGACGGCGTCAAGACCGGACGCGGCTAAGCCTTCGTAACCGGTCCAGATGCGGCCGTCACGGATATAGTCGAAGACCTGGGAGACGTCGTCGGGAATAACCATGAGGTGCTCGTGCAGGGAGATCACGACGCTTTCGCCGAGGAGTCGCTGGACGCGTTGTTCCTCAACGTCAGACACTTCGACCCGGTAGGGTTCGACACGACCGAGCTGCTTCGCGAGTCGGTACGGTCGGTAATCGACATTGGGCTCAAGATATTGAAAGGACGTGTAACCGTTGTACTTCTTCGCAGGTTTCACGTGCGTCACCCCTGTAGGAAAGAGTCGAAGCGGCCCTTACGTCTGCTCGGACGGTTCGCCGCGGTTGCCCGAATTCCTGCCGAGTTATTTGAAACGATGCCCAAGGGGTTTTAGATTTCGGCACTAAATAGAGAATCGGCGCCGGATTCACATGCGCGGCGGGAGGCCGGCGGAGCCGCGCAAAGCCGCGGGGCAAATGGGAGGGCGCAGGCTATGGACGATCGAGATAAGGCGGGTCGGATGCCGCCCGCATTGCCCTTCTCTTTTACGCAAGAGGGCTTGGATGCGGTCGACTTAGCCATCATCCGGATCCTGCAAGCGGACGGCCGCATGCCGTTCGTCGAGGTGGCCGAGCGCGTCGGGGTGTCGGAGCGGACGGTACGGCGCAAGTTCTACCGGATGGTGGAGAATCGAACGCTCCAGGTTGTAGCGGTGGCGAACCCCCTTACGATGGGCTACCACTGTCCCGCGATCATCGGGATCCAATGCGACTTGCCGAAGATCGGCGAGCTGATGGCGGCCTTGTGCGGCCTGCCGCAACTTCGCTTTGTTGCGCTGGCCACCGGCCCGTACGAAATTATCGTGGAGGGGTATTTCCCGACCCACAGCGACCTTTATAACTTTCGCAGTCAAGTGCTTCACAAGATTGACGGCGTAAACCACAGCACCGTCGCTATCGTGCTCCAAGTTGAAAAACAAATTTATCATTGGGCCCTTCCGGGGACGGAGCCGGAAAGCCAGGAGCGCACCGGTCCGCTCCATCTCGCAGGGCCCGAGTACAGGCCTAGGTTGACCGCGCTTGACCTGGACATCATCCGCTGGTTGCAGCGGGACGGTCGGATGCCCAACTCTGACTTGGCAGCCCGCGTGGGGGTATCCCCGGTGACGGTGGCCAAGCGGGTTCATCAGTTGCGAAACGACGCGGTGATCCGGGTGGTTGCGGTCGTCAATCCGTTTCACGCGGGTTTCCGAACGCCTGCCATCATCGGGTTGAACATTGAGCCCCATCGGCAACCCAAAGTGATGGAACACCTTTGCCTCCATCCTCGATTGACGTATGCCGCCGTGACCACCGGGGAGTTTGACGCGGTGGTGATGGGATATTTTGCTGACAACCAAGACCTGGCACGGTTCGTCGTCACGGAATTGGCCAGCATCCACGGGTTGCGGCGGGTGAATACGTCCATCTTGTTTGCCATCCCCAAGCAAGCCTACGATTGGGGCGCTGTGCCGATGGTCTCGTTGGAGTCGACAGAATAGCTATCCGACCCGTGATTGAACTCAAGCCGCAGCAAATCCGCTTAGAGTTCGCCCGGAACCTAGTCCCCTTCTGGGCCATATCATGTCGAACGTCGGCGCCGCTGGCCCGCACAAGCCCGGCGTTTTCCGGAATGTTTCCGAAAGCGTGCACCACGGCTTCGGTCATGAGCGGTCTTGAAGGAGGAGTGGGAATGCGGAACTTGCTGGTCCTCGCCGTCGTCGGGATGGCGGCCCAGCTTATCGACGGGGCGCTTGGGATGGGTTACGGCGTCACGTCCTCATCGATGTTGCTTGCGTTGGGCGTCGCTCCCGCGGTGGCATCCGCGTCGGTGCACGCGGGAGAAGTGGTCACCACCCTCGTGTCGGGCATGGCCCACTGGCGCTTTGGAAACGTCGACCGCCGGATGATGTGGCGGCTGGGCATTCCCGGGGCGGTGGGGGCGTTCGCCGGCGCGGTCCTCTTGTCCTCGTTCCCGGTCCAGCCGGCCCGGCTCGGCGTGTCCGCATTCTTGCTCCTTTTAGGCGGAGTAGTGGTGGGTCGTTTCGCGCGGCTTTGGCGAGTTCCGTCCCGCCCGTCGCGACCCGTTTCGCCGAGGCTATTCACTCTCTTAGGGTTTATCGGGGGCGTGCTGGACGCGACAGGAGGGGGAGGCTGGGGACCGGTGACAACCTCCACCCTCATTGCTCGTCAACCCCAACACGCCCGGAAAGTCATCGGTTCTGTGGACGCGAGCGAGTTTCTGGTCGCATCCGCGGCGACCGCCGGTTTCGTCTTGACCTTAGGCTGGAACGGGATCAATTGGAGTTGGGTAGCTGCCATCGTACTGGGCGGCGCTGTGGCCGCACCGGTGGCAGCGTGGGTGGTGCGGCGCGTGCCTTTGGAGATTCTCGGCGTCACGGTGGGGGCGATGATCGTGCTGTCCAATGCCAGGACGCTTTTGGTCGGCCTTGGATTCGCGGTTCCGGCCTCCGCCTTCCTGGTTGCCGCGCTCGTTCCGGCGGTGACGGCCTTGGCCCTGCTCCGGCTGCGAGCCGGGCAGGGGCTGCGGACCGGCCAAGAATTGGATTCCGCCTCCCGCTGATCCCCGGCGCCGGCAGGCGCTTTCTCGGCCCGGAAGGATTGGTGCGTCAGATTTAGAATTGTTGGCGCGACACAGTTCACCGCCCGGGCGGCACGCCGTTTCGGCCTTACACCCGGGGCGGCCCAGGGAGGGGGGCGAGCTCAGGGCATGCGGGAAGGCCAGCTGTTGTGGGTGCCTTCCGACCAGCGGCGAGAACGCTCGGCAATGACCCGATACATGAGGTGGCTCGAGAAAACCTGCGGGCTTCCATTTGACAAGTATGAGGACTTGTGGCGCTGGTCGGTGGACAACTTGGAATCGTTTTGGGCTTCGATTTGGGAGTTTTGCGCCGTCCGCGCGTCTTTGCCGTACCGGCGGGTGCTTGAGGATCGCTCCATGCCGGGAGCCCGATGGTTTTCCGGCGCGGAGTTGAATTACGCCGCGAACGTCTTCCGGGAGCGACCGTCTCGCGAACCGGCGATTCTTTTCCGCCGGGAAGGCGGCCCGCTTGTGGCGGTGACGTGGCAGGAGCTGGCCGAAAAAACTGCGGCGTGCGCCCGGGGGCTCAAGGAGCTCGGGGTCGGTCCCGGAGACCGGGTGGCGGCGTACATGCCGAACATTCCGGAAACGGTCATCGCGTTTCTTGCCTGCGCGAGCCTGGGAGCCGTTTGGTCTTGCTGCTCGCCCGATTTCGGCGCCAAGAGCGCGGCCGAACGCTTCCGCCAGATCGCGCCCAAGGTGCTCATCGCGGTCGACGGATACCGGTACGGCGGCAAGCGGTTCGACCGGACGGCGGTCGTACAGACATTGGTCGAGCAGGTGCCCACTGTGGAGAGGACCATTGTTCTACCGTATCTGGGTGAGGGTTCCGGGGCGTTGTTGCCGGGCGCCGTGCTGTGGGACGAATTGTTGCAGCCGGGCGGTCTTGTCGCACCGGTGCCGGTACCGTTTGAGCATCCGCTATGGGTCTTGTACTCCTCGGGAACGACGGGGCCGCCCAAGGCCATCGTCCAAAGCCACGGCGGCATCGTGCTCGAGCACCTGAAGATGCTCACGTTGCATCTCGATCTGAAACCCGGCCAACGGTTCTTTTGGTTCACCACCACCGGGTGGATGATGTGGAATTTCCTCATCGGCGGCTTGCTGGCCGGCGTTACGGTCGTGCTGTACGACGGCAGCCCCGCGTATCCCGACATGGGCGCTCTGTGGCAACTGGCCGAAGAGGCCCGTCTGGCTTGCTTCGGCGCCAGCGCAGCGTACATCGATGCTTGCATGAGATCCGGCGTCCGGCCGGGAAGGAACTGGGATTTAAGTTCCTTGGATCAGGTGGGGTCGACCGGTTCTCCTCTGTCTCCGGCAGGGTTTGGCTGGGTGTACGAGAACGTCAAGAAGGATGTGCTCCTGGCTTCGATCAGCGGCGGCACCGATGTGTGCACCGCGTTTGTCGGTGGCTGTCCTCTGTTGCCGGTTCGGGCCGGAGAGATTCAATGCCGTTGCCTGGGGGCCCGGGTGGAGGCGTTTGACGAATCGGGGCGTCCGGTGGTTGACGAGGTCGGGGAGCTGGTTTTGACTGCGCCCATGCCGTCTATGCCGCTCGGCTTTTGGAACGATCCCCAGGGGCAGCGCTACCGGGAAAGCTACTTTTCCACATATCCCGGGGTTTGGCGCCACGGCGACTGGATCAAGATCACGTCCCGGGGCTCGTGCGTCATTTACGGGCGGTCGGACGCGACCATCAACCGGTCCGGCGTGCGCATCGGCACCAGCGAGATTTACCAGGTCGTAGAACGCGTGCCCGGGGTGGCCGACAGCTTAGTGGTGGATTTGGAAGGCCTAGGCGGACGCTCCTGGATGGTTTTGTTCATCGTCTTGCAGCCGGGCGTCACCTTGGATGAGGCGCTGGCCCGCCGCATCCGTCAGAAGCTACGGGAGGATGCGTCGCCGCGCCATGTTCCGGACGAGATCATCGCGGTGCCGGAGGTACCCCGCACGCTGAACGGCAAGAAGCTGGAGGTGCCGGTGCGACGCATTTTGACCGGCGTGCCGCTGGAACGGGCCATCAATCGGGATTCAGTGGCCAATCCCGGGGCGCTGGCTCCTTTCGTGGAGATGGCTCGCCGGCTGGCCGAGCCAGGCGTCGAAAAGCCCGCAGAAGGAGCGAGTTGACTGCGGTGGGTCCGAAGCTGAAAGATCTGGCGAAAGCGGCGGGCGTATCGGTGTCCGCGGCCTCTCGGGCCCTCAACGGGTATCCTGACGTGAGCGATACTACAAGAAAGCGAGTGTTGGCCGCGGCCCAGCGCCTTGGGTATCGTCCGGACCCGGCCGCCCGCAGTCTGGTGACGAAGAAAAGCCAGTCTATTGGGGTGTTTGTGCTCAGCCAGGCGGGCCCGCTGTTTTCTCACAGCTTCGCCGCGGAGGTGCTGGACGGGATTTTGGACCGGCTGGCGGAATCCGAGTACGACGTCGTGTTGTTCGGCAGGAGCCGAATCGAGACGGCCGGTTCGTTTCGGACCTTGTGCGCCCAGCGCCGGGTGGAGGCGGCCGTGTTCATGGGGCTGCGCAGCGACGATCCCCGGCTTGAGGAGCTGGGCGAGCTCGGCGTCCCGGTGGTGACGCTGGACGTCCCGCTGCCGTGGGCCAACGTGATGTGCGTGACCTGCGACAACGCCCAGGCCGCTCGGCGGGCTATCGAACACTTGCTGGCCCTTGGACATCGTCGGATCGGGCTTGTCAACGGCCACGAAGCCGCGCCAGTCAGTACGGCCCGGGCCGCCGGCTACCGGGAGGCGCTTTTAGCCGCGGGCATCCCACCCGATGGGACGCTTGAGCGGACCGGTGATTTCACTGTGGACGGCGGGCGCCTTGCCGCTTTAGATCTGTTGCGGTTGGCCGACCCCCCGACGGCGATATTTTGTGCTTCCGATCTCATGGCCTTAGGGGCCTTGCGGGCCGCAGAAGATTTGGGCCTTTCGGTTCCGGGGGACGTGTCGGTAGTCGGGTTCGACGACATCCCTGCCGCGGTGGAAAGCCGGCCGCCGCTCACTACAGTCCACCAACCCCGTTACGCGATGGGCCGGGCCGCAGCGGAAGCGGTTCTTCAGGCGACCCGCGGCTTGCGGGAACAGAACCGTTCCGAGATCGTGTTGGAGACTTACCTGGTGCGGCGGGATTCCACCGCCAAGCCCCGAGCAAAGCGAGACGAACAAGCGCGCTCGGCCGCAAGACCCCGCTCCGGCGGCGCATAACCCCCGTCGCCCTCGGGATACTAAAGATGCAGGCTTCGGAACGAACGGGCATCCGATTTCGGCTTCCAGGGAGGGAGCGGTAGGCCGAAACTTTGCACCGGTGCTCGTTCCGAAGCCTTTGCGCGTTCTTTGTCGAGAAGGAGGCCGCGCTCCGGCTTGCGAATTGCTGGACCATGGCCGGCATCTTCGTGGACGTCTGCAGCCGATCCTTGGGCCGCCGGGCCGTGGTTCTTTTGGCTTTGGCGGCTTGGCTGGCGCTGTCCGCTGGCGCGCCTTTGCCTGCCGGAGCCATGGCGCTTGTCGCCGCGGAAGATCTGCCCTTCGGCCCGGCTGCGGCCGGCGCATTCGCGGATCTTACCGGCGACGGCCGGCTTGTGCTCGCGCTGGTGGGCGAGGAAAGAGCGGCGGTTTTCGACCGGCCGAACCCCGGCGGCCCGTGGCTGCCGGTAACCGAAATTGGGCCGCTCCCGGCCCCCGCGACCGCGGTGGGTGGCGGGGACATCAACGGGGACGGCGTGCCCGAACTTGCCGTCGGAACCGGCAACGCGGGCTCGGTCTATGTGTTTCGCTGGGCTGGGAGCCGGTGGGCGCTGCTGGCCCAAACCCCTTACGTTTGGTCGCCGGTCGTGTCCGTCCAAGCCGGCAGCCT
>JACDOI010000042.1 GCA_017656145.1 Bacillota bacterium
CTGATCCTCCAGTATCACCGGGCGCCATGGGGAAAAGCCCCCGAATCGCTGGCCCAAGCCGACATGATTGAAAATAACATCGGACAAGGCGCCTCGACAGGCGTGGGGACGGAGGTGGTGGGCGCCCGCACCGACGCCCGGCTGCGGGCCCAATTGGGCGTTGGACCGGGCCGCAAGGCGGTCATCCGGTCGCACCACCCGGAACTGGAAGCGATGCCGCTGGCGGACCTCGTCGCGCGGCTGCGGGATTTGACCCGCGGCGGGCCGATCGGGGTGAAGCTCGCGCCCGGCCGCCGGTTGGAGGAGGACTTGGCGGTTTGCCTCGACGCCCGAGTGGACGTCATCGCCCTCGACGGCGCCCAGGCGGGCACGAAAGGCAGCCCGCCCATCCTCCAGGACGACTTCGGGCTTCCGACGCTGCACGGGCTGGTGCGGGCGGTCCGGTTTCTTGAGTCGGCTGGGGTGCGAGATCGAGTGAGTCTTGTGGTGGGCGGCGGCCTGTTTGCGCCGGGAGATTTCCTCAAGGTGCTGGCATTGGGCGCGGACGCGGTGTACATCGGCACCGCGGCGCTGTTCGCCATTTCCCACGGGCAGACGTTCAAGTCGCTGCCGTGGGAGCCCCCGACCCAGCTGGTGTTTTACGGCGGTCACCAGGCCCACCGGTTGGACGTGGACGAGGCTGCCGACCGGCTAGCCCGGTTTCTGCGGTCCGCGGCGGCGGAAATGGCCATCGCGGTGCGGGCCCTCGGCAAAACCGCGATCCGAGATGTGGGCAAGGAAGACTTGACCGCGCTGGATCCGCACACAGCCCGGGTGTGCGGTGTACCTGTGTCGTACCGGGCGCCTTTGCGGGTTTCGCCGGCCATCTCCGCCCGGCGGCCGCCCGAAGTCCGGTAGCGATCGGAATTGTTGAAAGGAGCGCTTGACGATGCGGACGACTGTATGGCTGGCGCTGGCGGCGGTCGTCGTCGTGGGCGGCCTTGTGCTCGCCCGTTCCATGCAGGACCGGGGTGCGCCGGCAGCAATCACTGAGATCACTGTGGAGGGTACGGAATACGCGTTCGATCCCGAGGAGATCACGGTGAACCGGGGTGACACGGTCAAGATCGTGTTTCGCAACACGGGCACTATCGAGCACGACTGGTCGATTCCCGACTGGGACGTGGGCACCGCCGTCGTCGCGCCCGGCCAGGAAGCGACGCTGGAGTTTCAAGCCCGCAGGGCCGGTTCGATACAGTTCGTCTGCACGGTTCCCGGCCACCGGGAGCTAGGCATGGTGGGCACGCTGCAAGTCCGATGACAGAAGGCGCAGGCTCGATAGTACGGGGATGAATGTCGATTCGCCGGTTGCGGAAAGGCGGTGGAGGAACCGGGCCCGCAGAGAAGAATCCTAGTCCACTGTGACCGCCCCCGGGCGGCATGGGAAGCATCTGGAACAGAAGGGAACGGATGGTTTTGGCCGCACCCGCGGAGCAGGCCCCGTGGGCCATCGAGGTGGAAGGACTCGTCAAGCGCTACGGCAACGTGACCGCGGTGAACGGCATCAGCTTCGCTGTACGGCGGGGCGAAACATTCGGGTTGCTCGGTCCCAACGGAGCGGGCAAGACGACGACGTTGGAGATCATCGAAGGGCTGCGCCGGCCCGATGCGGGTCGGGTCATCGTCGAAGGCATCGATGCGGTTGCTGATCCCCAGGCGGCCCGCTCCCTCATGGGTGTGCAGCTTCAGGAGGCGGGCCTGTTCGAGAAGCTAACGGTGGCGGAGACGATTCGCTTGTTTTCCCGGCTTCACCGGCGCCGGGCGGACGTCGCGGCCATCATCGAGCGGCTGCAGCTGACTGAGAAAGCCAACGCCCTGGTGGGAACGCTGTCGGGTGGACAGCGGCAGCGGCTGTGCATCGCTTTGGCCCTCGTGAACGACCCAAAAGTGGTCTTTCTCGATGAACCGACGACCGGCCTGGATCCCCAGGCCCGCCGGAACTTGTGGGATATCATCCGGTCCATTCGGGAAGACGGCCGGACGGTCGTTTTGACCACGCACTACATGGATGAAGCCGAGGTGCTTTGCGACCGGGTGGCCATCGTGGATCAGGGCCGGCTCATCGCGATGGATAGGCCGGACCGGCTCATTCGCGAGCACGCCCCGGGAGTCCGGATCCATCTGACGCCCGACCTGGCCCAACCTCCGGAAGCGGTGGCCGCCGCGGTTCGGCCGTTGTCCGGGGTGAACGGCGCTGCGGTCAACGATCATGGCGACGTCGTCGTATACAGCCACGCGTTTGAGGAAACCGTCGACGGTCTGATGCGGTTGGCCCGGGAAGGGGCAATCCGCTACCGGACCATGCGGGTCGAAACAGCCAACCTCGAGGACGTGTTCCTGAAGCTGACGGGCCGCCGGCTGCGGGATTGAGGAGGGCGCGGACGTGTTTCAGGGGATTGTGGCCGTGACCGATATGGCGCTGCGCACCTTTTGGCGGGATAAGCATGCGCTGTTTTGGGGCATCGCGTTTCCTGTCATGCTGATGGGGCTCATCGGCACCGTGTTCAGCAGCACCGACGATTTGGCGCTCAGGGTGTCTGTCGTATCGGACGGTCTCCACCCGCTGTCTGAGGGCATCATCGCCGCGTTGGAGAACATACCGGCTCTCCAGGTTGTCCGGGAAGAGGAAGAGGCGGCCCTGGCGGCCTTGCGCCGGGGAGATCGGAGCCTCGTCGTGGTGCTGCCCTCGGGGGCCGTTGATCCGGGGGGGCAAGCTGTCGCCACGTCCGATCCCGCGACGGTGCGGGTGTTTTTCGATGAGTCGAGGATGCAGGTGGCCCATGCAGGGATCGCCATGGTGTCGTCCGTCGTCGACGAGTTCAACCGGCAGCTGACCGGCCGCCCCGACGTCCTGGCGGTGGAATCGGTGGGCGTCTCAGTTCATCATCTCTCCATGTTCGACTTCCTATTGCCCGGCATTTTGGCCATGGGCTTGATGCAGAGCGGCCTCATGGGTGTGAGCGCAGTCGTCACCGGCTACCGGGAGCGGCGACTGCTCAAACGGGTTCTGGCCACGCCGTTCCCGCCGGCTGCCTTTATAGCCGGCATTGTCGCGCGCTTTACCTTGACGAACCTCATGCAAGGGTTGATCATCCTGCTCATCGGGGTGCTGGTGTTCAAGGCGCGGGTGGTGGGGGGATACGTGGAGCTTCTGGTGCTGGCTATCTTTGGGTCGGTGGTCTTTTTGACCATCGGCTTTGCCATTTCCACCGTATCCAAGACGCCAGAGGCGGCCAATACCCTTGGCAGTGCGGTGGCGTTTCCGATGATGTTTTTGTCGGGAACGTTCTGGCCCCGGGAGTTCATCCCGCCGGGCTTGCAGCCGCTCATCGAGATCTTGCCGCTGACGCCGCTGGTGGACGCGATGCGCGGTGTGGCGACGCAAGGGGATTCCATTGCCGCCCACGCGGGTGGTCTGTTGTACCTGTTGCTCTGGGCCCTGGCCGCGCTGTTCGTGGCGGTCCGGCGCTTCCGGTGGGAATGAGCGGGGCGCTGGTGCGCCCCCTGACGGTACGAAGTACAGCCGGCGCCGGGTTATCCGCGGCGCCGGCTTGCGGCTAGGCTAGGGATCAACGACGGGACAGCGCGTCGATGATGGCCCGGCAGAAGGCGGGCAAGTCGGGCGGCGTGCGAGACGTGATGAGATTGCCGTCCACCACCACTTCTTCGTCCACGTACGTGGCGCCCGCGTTGACCAAGTCGTCTTTGATGTTCGCGACGCACGTGGCCCGCCGCCCCCGGAGAATCCCTGCGGAGATCAGCACCCATCCCGCATGGCATATGGCCGCGACCACTTTGCCCTGGCGGTCGGCTTCCCGCACGAGGCCCACCATCGCCTCCGAGGTGCGCATCCGGTCCGGCGCGTATCCGCCAGGAACGACGATGGCGTCGAAGTCCTCGGCCCGGGCCTGGTCCGCCGGCAAGTCCACCTTGACCGGGTATCCCAGCTTGCTGCGGTGCACGTCGCTGCGGCCCGGACCTACCACCTGCACCGCGGCCCCTGCTTCCTTGAAGCGCAGCAGCGGGTACCATAACTCGAGCTCTTGATAGTCGTCCTCTGCCAGGATGGCGATGCGCTTGCCCTGCAAATCCACGTGTTCTCCCTCCCGCGTCAGTCAGTGACCGCACCTTCCGCAGCGGACGACACAAGGCGAGCGTACTTGGCCAAAACGCCCCTGGGGTAGCGAGGCGGAGGCGCCTGCCACTCCCGGGCTCGACGGGCCAACTCTTCGTCGGAGAGCGCCACCGATAGCTCGCCCTTGTCGCTGTCGATGGTGATCATGTCGCCGTCCCGGATCAGGGCGATAGGCCCGCCCACTTGCGCCTCGGGAGCTACGTGGCCCACCACCAAACCGTGGGTGCCGCCGGAAAACCGGCCGTCGGTGATGAGGCCGATGGACTCACCCAAGCCCTTGCCGACGACGATGGCGGTAACCGAGAGCATCTCCCGCATCCCCGGGCCGCCCTTGGGCCCTTCGTAGCGGATGACCACCACGTCGCCCGGTTTGACTTCGTCGTTGAGCAGCGCCTGGGTGGCGGCCTCTTCGGAGTCGAATACCCGGGCCGGTCCCGTGATGCGGGTCACTTTGAGTCCCGCGATCTTCGCCACCGCGCCTTCCGGCGCCAGGTTGCCCCGGAGCACGACCAGCGGCCCGGTCGGCCGAAGCGGGTCGGACAACGGCCGGACCACCGTCTGACCGGGCTTGAGGCCGGGTTGATCGGCCAGGTTTTCCGCCAAAGTCTTGCCGGTGACAGTCAAGCAGTCGCCGTGGAGAAGCCCCGCGGACAGGAGTTCCTTCATGACCGCCGGGATGCCGCCGGCCTCGTGTAGATCCTGAAAAACGTAGCGGCCTCCAGGTTTCAAGTCGCCGATGTGGGGAACCCGGAGCCGGATGCGCTCAAAGTCGTCGTAGGTCAAATCGACGCCGATCGTCCGGGCGATGGCGAGCAGGTGCAAGAACGCGTTGGTTGAGCCTCCCAGAGCCATCACGACCGTAATGGCGTTCTCGAACGCTTCCTTTGTCATGATGTCTTTCGGGTAAATGCCCCGCTCAAGCAGGTGCAGCACGGCCTTGCCCGATTCTTCGCAGTCCCGGAGCTTGAACGGCGACTCCGCCGGGTTGGAGGAGCTGCCCGGCAGGCTCATGCCCATGGCTTCGATGGCAGCGGCCATGGTATTGGCCGTGTACATGCCGCCGCATGATCCGGGTCCGGGGCACGCCCGGCATTCGATGGCGTGCAGCTCGTCCCGGTCGATGGCGCCTTGGTTGTATTGGCCCACCGCTTCAAACGCGCTGACGATGTCGATGTCCTGATCCCGCCAGCGGCCGGGCCGGATGGTACCGCCGTAGACGAACACCGCGGGCAACCCGAGGCGCGCGATGGCGATCATGCACCCGGGCATGTTCTTGTCGCATCCGCCGATGGCCACTAGCCCATCGAGCCGCTCGGCCTGGACGACGGTTTCGATGGAGTCGGCGATCACTTCGCGGCTGGGCAGGGAAAAGCGCATGCCTTCCGTGCCCATGGAGATGCCGTCGGATACGGTGATGGTGTTGAAGATGAGCGGCGCCCCGCCCGCCTCCCGCACACCGGATTTCGCCCGGCGGGCCAGTTCGTCGATGTGGATGTTGCAGGGCGTGACCTCGCTCCAGGTGCTGGCCACCCCGATCATCGGCTTTTGAAAGTCCTCGTCAGTAAACCCGACGTCCCGCAGCATGGCCCGATTGGGGGCCCGGGTTACGCCTTCGCTGATGTCGATACTGCGGATGCGCAGATCCTTTTTGAGCGCAGTGCCGGACACGGCGGGAGCCTCCTGATCAAACCGGTTTTCCAAGGGTTTTTGCCAAGGGAGCGGGAAATCCTCTCGTGATGTATGAGCTTGCGGTCCGGCGACGAAGGGCCAGGGCCGATCACGAACGGAGGTGTCCCAGGTGCGAGCCATTCGAGTTGAGCGGCTGGGCGGTCCTGAGGTGCTGACTCTCGCGGAGGTGCCGCCGCCTGAGCCCGGGCCGGGCGAGGTCAGGATCAAGGTGGCGGCGGCCGGTGTGAATTTCATCGACGTCTATCATCGCAGCGGGCTGTACCCGTTGACGGTGCCCTTCATTCCCGGCAGCGAGGCGGCGGGCGTGGTCGACGCGGTCGGAGCCGGTGTCGCAGAGTTCCGACCTGGCGATCGGGTGGCCCACGCCATGCAGCTGGGCAGCTACGCCGAGTACCAGGTGGTGCCCGCCCGGAACCTGGTGAGCGTCCCGCCGGAGGTGTCTTTGGAAGATGCGGCCGCGATCATGCTTCAAGGCATGACCGCCCACTACTTGGCCACCAGCACCTTTTCCCTCCATCCCGGGCATCGGGCCTTGGTGCACGCAGCGGCAGGCGGGGTCGGTTTGCTGCTCGTTCAGATTGCGAAAATGCGCGGTGCGACGGTGTACGGGACGGTGTCCACCGAGGAAAAGGCAAGGCTTGCCCGGGAAGCCGGAGCCGATGAGGTCATTTTGTATACCCGGACCGATTTCGAAACGGAGGTCCGGCGGCTTACCGGGGGAGAAGGGGTCGACGTCGTGTACGACTCGGTAGGCCGGGCGACGTTTGAGGCCAGCATGCGCTGCCTCAAGCCCCGGGGGTATTTGGTGCTGTACGGGCAGTCCAGCGGCCCGGTGCCGCCGCTGGACCCGCAGGTGCTCAATCAGCGGGGATCGCTGTTTTTGACCCGTCCGTCCCTGGGTCACTACATCGCCCGGCGGGAAGAGCTGCTGGCCCGGGCCGGGGACCTGTTCGGCTGGTTGCGCGACGGCAAGCTCCGGCTCCGGGTGGACCGCACATTCCCGCTGGATGAAGCGGCGGAGGCTCACCGGCTTCTGGAAGGCCGCGGTTCTGCGGGCAAGCTGTTGCTTATCCCTTGAGGAACGGCTCCGATGTCCGGCTGGTGGCGCTGGCTGAAATCGGCCGTACGGGGATCTCGCCCGCATTCCCGGGATCCGGTGGCTTACTTCTCACAAGGCTTGGCCAATGCCAACCCCGACGTCCGGGCCGGCGCCGCCCGCAAGCTCGGGGAGTTGGGACCTGAGGCGGCGCCGGCGGCCGTGCCTTTGCTGGTGAAGGCCCTCGAGGATCCCGACGGCGCGGTCCGCTCTTCCGCGGCGCTCTCGCTGGGCTCTTTTGGGGAGATGGCCGCTCCGGCGGTGAACGGGCTCGTGCGCTTGCTGGCAGACCCGGACGACGACGTCCGCTCGTCAGCGGGGATCGCGCTGCTCGACATCGGCCCGCCAGCCCGGGAAGCGGTGGAGGCGGCTCTTGAGAGTCCCGATCCGATGGTGCGGGCGGAGGCCGCGAACATTTGGCGGCGGCTCGGTCCGAAGGACGGGCGGAACGGCAAGGGCGCATGAATCCTCGTCGTCAGGCGGGTCCCGTCTCCGGCAACGCCACCCCGCCCTCGCGGTCCACCTGGCTTGCCAGAACCCCGCCGTACACCAAATGGGCGGCCAGTGAGGTGACAACCCCGGAGAGTTGCGAGGATCATTGTGCGTTTGACCCAGTATGGCATACGCTTTGCCGGTGCAAGCTGGCATGGATGGAGGGAGAGGAGCCGGGTCCGCTGCGGCGAACAACTGGATGAGAACGTCTTGGAGGCGGTGTCGTTCGATGAGCCGGGGACTCAAAGGTTTGGCATGGCTAGCTGTCGGCAGCATGTTTGCCGTGCTGATGGCCGGCGCACTGGTGACGAAAACCGGATCCGGGGAAGGTTGCGGGGCGTCATGGCCGCTGTGCGAAGGGCAGTGGTTGCCGTTGTCAAACCAGGCGTCCATCATCGAATACAGCCACCGGGCGATTTCCGGCGTGGCGGGCATTGCGGTCTTGGCGCTGTCGGTGATCCTCGTGCGGTCGTACGGGTGGCGGCCCGAGTTGCGGTGGCTCGCGGGCGTGTCGGTATTCTTTCTCTTGCTCCAGTCGGCTTTGGGGGCCTGGGTCGTGCTGGCGCCCCAGCCCGATTGGATGCTGGCGCTGCACTTCGGCATTTCTCTCGCCGCGTTCGCCGGAGTGCTCCTGGCGGCGGTGATGTTGCACCAGCTTCACGGTGCGGGCACCGGGAGGGAGCGGCCGGTTTCGCCGCGATTGCGGTCGTGGGCATGGTTTAGCCTGGTGTTCGTCTACCTGGTCGTGTACAGCGGGGCGTACGTGCGCCACACCAACTCGAACCTGGCCTGTCCCGACTGGCCGTTGTGCGGTGGCCAGCTCATCCCCGAACTGACCGGTCCGGTAGCGATCCAGTTCGCCCACCGGTTGGCGGCCGCGCTGGCGGTCGTCGTGCTGGCAGGGCTCGTCCGGGCGGCGGCTTCGGAACGGCACGAGCGGCCAGACGTGTACCGCGCCAGCCTCGTTAGCCTTGGACTGGTGCTGGCCCAGGCGCTTACCGGCGGGCTATCGGTCTTGACGCGGTTGTCCCTTTTGGTGATGATGCTGCACAGCGCCATCATCACCGTGCTCTTCGGCGTGTTGGCCTACGCCTGTCTCCAGGTGATGCCCGAACCGGCCCCGGCCGGAGCGGAGCGGGACCGCCGCCTGGCCGTATCGGTCCGGTGACGGTCCCGCTCGCCGCGCGAGAAAGGGCGGGATCATTCCCGCCCTTCTGTTGTCGTTGGCCCGATGTGGTTCGAGCGCGGAGTGAGTCAGCCGATGACCGTTACGTTCCCGGCCTGCGGTCCTTTTTGCCCTTGCACGACCTCGAAGGTGACCCGCTGACCCTCTTCCAGGGTCCGGAATCCCTCAGCGTTGATGGCGGTGTAGTGAACGAACACATCGCCGTCGCCGTTGTCCGGCTGAATGAATCCGTAGCCCTTCTCCGCGTTGAACCACTTGACCGTTCCCTCTTGCAAAAAGGAAACCTCCTCAGAGATAGTGCGCCCCCCTGGGGGGTGTGGTGCAACTATATCACAGTTGACTGGCGTTGTCTATCACGAGATCGCCAGGGGATCCACCGGCGGGAAGCGAACGGACACCGATGAGGAACGCTATGGGAAGGAGGGCCGGGTGTGGCTACGTGGGAAGATTTCCAGAAGCTGGACATCCGGGTCGGGCGGGTGCTTGAAGCCCAAGACTTCCCCGAAGCCCGGAAACCCGCATACCGGCTCGTCATCGACTTCGGACCGCTTGGCGTAAAGAAGTCCAGCGCCCAGATCACGGACCGCTACTCGAAGGAAGACCTGGTAGGCCGGCTGGTGGCGGCGGTCGTCAACTTCCCTCCCAAGCAGATTGGCCCCTTCGTGTCGGAGGTTCTGGTGCTCGGGGCGATGGCCGAAGGCGGCGTAGTGCTTCTCGCACCCGACGAAGCGGTGGAGCCCGGCACGCCCATCGCGTAAGGCAAAGCCCGCTTGCCGGCTTACCGGCAGGACCGTAGAATTGTAGCGCGCGGCAAGGCCGGACGGGCGGGCGTTCTGCCTTGGGCGGGGCGCGGCCGAACCGATATAATTGCCATAGGAGGCGAGAGCGCGCGTGGACGGGGCATTGCAGTTGCTGAAGGAGTTGACCGGGGCCGCCGGACTTCCCGGATTCGAGGGGGAAGTGGGCCGGGTCATGGAGCGCCACCTCACACCGGTGGTCGACCAGATCACCCGGGATCGGCTCGGCAGCGTCATCGGCAAAAAGCGCGGCACCGCCGACGGTCCCCGGGTGATGCTGGCCGGCCACTTGGACGAAGTGGGCTTCATGGTATCGATGATTACCGACGACGGTTTCATCCGGTTTCAGACCCTGGGCGGCTGGTGGGAGCAGGTGATGCTGGCCCAGCGGGTCGTGATTAAGACCCGGAAGGGCGATGTTCCCGGGGTCATCGGGTCCAAGCCGCCCCACGTCCTTTCGCCGGACGAGCGGAAAAAGATCGTCGAGAAAAAGGACATGTTCATTGACGTGGGCGCGGCCGGCAAGGCCGAGGCGGAAGAGATGGGCATCCGCCCGGGCGATCCTGTGGTTCCTGCCGGCGATTTCACGGTTCTGGCCAACGGGCGGTGCGTCATGGCCAAGGCGCTCGACAATCGGGTCGGCTGCGCCCTGGCGGTGGAAGTGCTGCGCCGGCTGCAAGGCGTCGATCACCCCAACACCGTCTACGGGGTCGGCACCGTGCAGGAAGAGGTGGGGCTCCGGGGAGCCCAGACCAGCGCGCACGCGGTGGAGCCCGACGTCGGCATCGCCCTCGAGGTGGCTGTCGCCGGGGATGTGCCCGGCATGAAGCCCGAACAGGCCCAGGCGAAGTTGGGCAAAGGCCCGGTGCTGCTGCTCTACGATGCGACCCTGGTCCCCAACGTCAAGCTGCGGGACCTGGTCATCGACACTGCGGAGTCCGAGGGCATTCCCTTGCAGTTCGACGTCATGCCCGGCGGGGGCACCGATGCCGGTCGCATTCATCTGTTCGGCCGGGGAGCAGCGGCGGTCTGCATCGGGGTTCCGACCCGCTACATCCACAGCCATGCAGGCATCCTCGATCGCAACGACTTTGAGGCGGCGGCCCGCCTGGTGACGGCCGTGGTGCGCCGGCTGGACGAAACGACGGTAGACGATCTGTACCGGTAACTCTAGCGGTCGGAGGGACGCGGGTGGCGGTTTCGGTGGGCAACGTGCGCATTCATTGGCTGCGGGGCGCCCGGTTCCGCTTGGACGGCGGCGCGATGGCCGCCGCCGCTGGACTGACCCGGGAGGAATGGACCTGGCCGGGACGAATGTGCGGCATGGTAAGGCGCGGTTTCCGGGGGAATAGTACCGGTCGAAGCCGGCAATTGTGAGAGGAATTGGCCCGCTGTGCGGCGAAGGCGTCATAGGTATGCCGCACGGCGCCAAGGTGTGGCAGGGAGGTCTTGGGTGCGAGATGAGCGTGTGGAAGTACATCACCCAGTCACGATTTTGGAAGTCCATATATCGGAATCCTTACCCGCGCGACCGGCGCACCCGGGCCATGGTCGTGCTGAACAGCCTGGCGCTCCACCTGCACCCGGTGCGGGTCCCGGTCCGGGCAACCCGCATCACCTACACGTGGGGCCTTGGGGGCCTGGCAACGTGGACGTTCGTGTTGCTGACCCTCACGGGCGTGTTTCTCATGTGGTATTACATCCCTACGACCGAAGACGCCTACTGGACCATCGTCAAGCTGGAAACCGGAGTCATGTTCGGCTCCTTCCTGCGAAACATGCACCGGTGGGCGGCCCACGCGATGGTCATTGCGGTCATCCTGCACATGACCCGGGTATTTTACACCGGGGCGTACAAGCCGCCGCGGGATTTCAACTGGGTCATCGGCGTGTCGCTGTTGCTGGTGACGCTTTTGCTCAGCTTCAGCGGCTATCTCTTGCCGTGGGACCAGTTGGCCTATTGGGCGATTTCGGTCGGTATGGAGATGGGCGGTGCGACGCCGCTCATCGGCAAGCAGGTGCGCATGGCTCTTCTGGGCGGGTTTGAGATCGGCCAGCAAACGCTTATCCGGTGGTACACCCTGCACGTCATCTTTTTGCCTCTGTCTACCATCCTGCTGATGGCCACCCACTTCTGGCGCGTGCGCAAAGACGGAAACATCTCGACGCCGGTATACGAGGATGACGACGAGGAAAAGCGCCGCGCCGTCGAGCGGCGGCGTCAAGCTCGCGGCTAGGGAGGGAAAGGGTTTTCATGGCAACGGACGCCCAGCGTTCCCAGGCTACCGGGCAGACCGACGATCTGCTGCGCACGGTCGACGAAGAGGAGCTGAAGCCGGTCCATGTGTGGCCCCGGCTGGTGAGCGTCGAGCTCATCGGCGCGCTGGTGATGACGCTGCTCTTGTCGATCATGGCTATCTTCGTCCGGGCGCCGTTTTATCGGATGGCGGACCCGGAGCTGACGCCCAACCCGTCCAAGGCGCCGTGGTACTTCCTGGGGCTCCAGGAACTCTTGTTGCACATGCACCCGGCGCTGGCGGGCGTCATCGTGCCGGGAGCGGTGCTCGTGTTGCTTGGGGCTATTCCGTATATCGACCGCAGCAAGAAAGGGACGGGTATCTGGTTTTATAGCAAGAAAGGCGTGCCCATCACCATCTTTTCAGCGATATACACCACGATCTGGAATCTCGGGCTCATCTTTGTGGACGAATGGCTTCCCGCCGGGGACTCGGCCGGCATCGCGCCGTGGCTGAAGATGCACGGGTTCTCCGACGCGTTTGCGGAGATCTTCGTGCCGATTGTGTTTATGACGTTCATCCCGTTCTCCCTCTGGGTCATCGTCCGCCGGCGGTGGCAGGCCGACATCCGCGAGTGCATGATCGCGATGTACACGTTTTTCCTCGCCTCGTTCTTCGTGCTGACCATCATCGGCACGGCGTTCCGGGGAGAGGGGATGGCGCTGGTGTGGCCTTGGGAGATCCCCTATCCGCCGCACGGGAAAGAGTGAGCAAAGAGGTGAACCGACATGGCGCCAGACGGTGAGAAGGAGCAAACCAAAGGGGCCGGCGGGCAGTCCATGAGCCGCCGCGGCCTGCTGCGCAACCTCATGTGGGCGTCCGCAGGGGTGTTCACCCTTCAGGCGGCGGCGACGGGCCTCGCCATGTTCTGGCCCCGCAATGTGCAAGGGTTCGGTACCGTCATCGATGCCGGGCCCATCGATGAGTTTGCGGTGAATACGGTCACCCGCGTTCGGGACGGGCGATTTTACGTGTCCCGCCTGCCGGAAGGGGTCATCGCGCTCTACTGGCGATGCCCGCACTTAGGGTGCACGGTGCCGTGGGTGGAAGGGCGCGGCTTGTTTATCTGCCCATGCCACGGGTCTGTGTACGAACCGACCGGCCAAAACATCGCCGGACCGGCTCCCCGGCCGATGGATATCATGCGGGTCGAAATCCGCGACGGACGGCTCTTGGTCGACACCGGCGATATCCGGCAACGGGAGCGGCATCTCCCGGAGCACGTCACGCCCGTGTGAGGAGGACCAGGGGATGTATCACGTTTCCGACGCGGTCGAGCTGTTGTTGATGTTCACGCTGTTCTTCGCCGGCCTCGCGATCATGTATTTCGCACAAAAATGGATAGACAAGGACGAAGGGGCCGCGGATGACGAAGACTGACGGGGCTGCCCGCTGGGCGAAAGGAGTCGTTCCCCTGTGAGCGGGAGAAGGTATATCGTCGTCCTCGTTTTGGTCTGGGCATTGATCCTCACCTGGGGCGTTTATCTTGCCTTTGAGGGAACCCGCATGGCCAGGGCCGAAGAGGAGCATTACGAGGACTTGGTCCATCGGGGAATGCTGACCTTCGCGGAGCACTGCGTCGTCTGCCACGGCGCCATGGGCCAAGGCGTTGTTGGCCCACCGTTGAACCGGGAGGAATTCCGAGGTCATCCGGAAGAGAACCGGGACGTTTTTGACTTTATCGTCCAAACCGTCCGGGACGGGCGCCCGGGAACGACGTTTCCCCGCTGGGAGCGGCTGATGACGGGCGAGTGGGCTTCGTATACCGCTATGCCGACGTTTGGTAGCGTCCACGGCGGACCGCTGAACGAGTTGTACTTGCGGGCGGTGGCCACGTTCATCATGATGGGCGACTGGACGCAGGTGGGCGCTCACATCCCGGCGCCGACCATCCCGGAGGACCGGGAGGAACTGCTGGAACGCCTTCCCAATGGCACGGGCCTGACCGAAGAGGAAAGCCGCCAGGCGAAAGAGATTTTCGTCGATCGAGGCTGCATCGCGTGCCATACGATGAACGGCGTAGGCGGCAAGGTCGGGCCTGATCTCACCCAGGTCGGTGCGTGGACGCAGCTGACGCCGGTGCACGAGTGGGAAGCGTTTTTGCGGGAGTGGATCACCAATCCACCGGCGATGGAAAACCGCGCGCCGAAGTACTGGTCCAATTACAGCGGACCGTTGCCGTATGCGGCGGCCGGAGCCGGCGCGCAGCGGGATGCGAGCGCGGTGGCCGAGCGGCTGCCGGCGACCGGAAGCCCGGTTGAGCGGCTGCCTCAGGACTCCGCGGCGGAAGACGCGCGGGGCGTTTGGATGCAGATACCGATCCCGGAGGCGCGGCCGCTTGGTCCTACTCAGATGCCGGCGTTGCCGATGACCGATGAGGAGCGGGCGGCCCTGGCCCGCTGGCTCGCTCGCATCGGGCGGTAGCCCGAACCGGAGGGGGAAAGGGCGTGTCCCTGCGGCAGGTGTTGCCGTTGCTCGTCATCGCCTTTTTGGTGGGCAGCCTTTTCCGCCTCTACGCGGAGTTCGGCATCGGCTTCTTCCGCATGTTCGGCACGCTCGGCATCGTCGTCATGGGAGTTCTGGCGACGCGCCTTGTGACGGGGTGGCAGCTGGGCGCGGCCGCGGCCGAATTGGAATCGGTGTTTAAGCGCTTGCCGGCTCCGTGGAGGGCGATGAGGACCGGATCGGGCGGATCGTCGCCGGGCTGGACGGGCTTTGTCGGCGGGCCCGGCGGCACGCTGGCCGTCGCCACGTGCGCGGTGGCGAATTACGCCCGCGGCCGGTCTCTGAAGCGATCGCTGGCGCCGTCGGTCCGCCGGGCGAAGCAGTTGGCCGGCGCGGTGCCGGAGGGGTTTCCGGAGCCGGTGGTGCCGTGCGTCGTTCTTTTGCGCCGCCGGGCGGACAAGGAAGCGGAGCAAGCGGCGGGACCCGGCGTGCGGGTGCTGGACTTGGATGGGGTGGCCGCATTGGCGACAGGGCCGGTTGGGGAATCGGAGCCGTTGGCTGCCGGAGATCGCCGTGAGAAGCCGGCGGGAGGCGGCGCCGTCGAAGGACCGGTTCGGTGAACGCGCGACCGCCGCAGCGTTTGTCTTGACAGCACCCCTTTTGTTATAATTGCAGGTAAGCCGATTCCGCCGGGGAGGGCGAGCCGTTGGCACATTTCATTACCGACACTTGCATCGGGTGCACCGCGTGTGTCAAGGTGTGCCCTGTTCAGTGCATTTCGGGCGAGCGGAAGCAGCTGCACGTCATCGACCCCGAGCGGTGCATCGATTGCCATGCGTGCAGCTATGCGTGCCCGGTGGAGTGCATCGAAGACGAATACGGGAACCGCTTGTCGCGGATCCCGAAGCGGGGCAATTGGCCTAAGCCGGTGGTCGATCCGGACCATTGCACGGGTTGCAGCTTCTGCGTCGACATCTGCCCCTTCGACTGCCTGAAGCTGACCGGGGACGAGTTCCACGGCATCGCGGAGCTCGTCGATCCGAAAGCATGCGTTGGATGCAAGCTGTGCCAGCAGGTGTGCGCCAAGAACGCCATCGTCGTCGTGCCGCCGGATCAGGCTGCAACGGTGTTTGCCGCCTGACCTTGGGCGGGAGGGCGGGGCCCCTTCGACCGGGAACGCCGGCAGGAGGGGCCCCTTATGTCTTCACGGGCGTTCCCCGTTTGATGCATAAGCGATGCATGGCCGGTGCATGACCGGTGGCCGGACGCGGTCTTTGCGGCTCTTCCTCGGGCGACCGTTTGCGACGCAGGGAGGGAACTGGCGAGCATGGTGGGCGAACATCGGATGAGCCGGCAAGCGGCTTGGGAGCTGTTGACCGAGTATACGAAGAGCGAGAGCCTGCGGCGCCACGCGCTGGCCGTCGAGGCGGCCATGCGGGCGTACGCCCGCCGCTTTGGCGAGGATGAGGAGCGCTGGGGCATCACGGGACTGTTGCACGACTTTGATTACGAGCGGTGGCCAAACCCGCCTGACCACCCGCTGAAAGGCGCAGCCATTTTGGAGGAGCTGGGCTATCCGGAGGACGTCATCCGCGCAATCAAGGGCCATGCGGAGTACCTGGGCGTTCCGCGCGAGGACAACATGGCCAAGGCGCTGTATGCTGTCGATGAAATGTGCGGGTTTGTCATGGCGGTCGCGATGGTTCGGCCGAGCCGCAGCGTGCATGAGGTGACGGTCTCGTCAGTGAAGAAGAAGATGAAAAGCAAGGCGTTCGCCAAAGGGGTGCACCGCGAGCAGCTTGTGCAAAGCGCGGCCGAGCTCGGCGTCGAGTTGGACGAGCACATCCAGACGGTCATCGACGCCCTCCGGTCCGTAGCGCCGGCTTTGGGCCTTGACGGGGAATCACCGGGGGGCCGGGCCGAGGTCGCAGTCCCCGCGGATGATCGGTAGGTCGGGCGGGGGCAGGGGGCTCGTGCGCCGGGAAGCAAGACCGTTCGATCTTGAGGCGCTGCCCACGGTAGCGGAAGCACGACGGCGATTTCTCGCGGCGCTGCCGGCATGGAGGCCGCCTGAGGAACCGGTCCCGCTCCTTGAAGCCGCAGGCCGGGTGCTGTCCCGGGATGTGGCGGCGGGCGATGATGTGCCGGCCTTTCCCCGGTCCATGGTCGACGGGTTCGCGGTCCGCTCACAGGATGCGCGGGCGGCCATGTCCCGGGGTCTTCGGGTCGTTGGACGGGTGGCCATGGGCAGCGCACCCAAGGCCACCGTCGGGCCGCTTCAGGCCGTGTGGATTCCGACGGGCGGTCCGTTGCCGCCGGGGGCCGACGCGATCGTCCCGGTGGAGGCTACCGAAGCGGTGGGCGATTGGGTCCGGCTGCGGGAGCCTGTGCGCCCGGGTGATAACGTCCTTTCGCGAGGGGCGGACGTGCGGGCTGGGCAGGTCGTCCTGCCTGCGGGGCACAGGCTCCGGGCTGCGGACGTGGGCGCCTTGGCCAGCGTCGGTTGCACCCGCCCGTGGGTTTACCGCCGGCCCGAGGTGGCCATCTTGTCGATGGGCGATGAGCTGGTGCCCCCGGACCGCATCCCGGCGGAAGGACAAGTCCGGGACGCCAACGCCTACAGCCTGGCCGCGGCGGTCCGGGCCGACGGCGGCATTCCGCACGTCTTGGGAATCGTCCCGGATGACAAAAACCGGTTGGAGAACGCGTTGCGCGATGCACTGCAGTGGGACATGGTGCTGATGTCGGGCGGAAGCTCGGTGGGCCTCGACGATGTGGCTGCGGAGGTCATTGCGAAGCTTGGTCCGCCGGGCGTCGTCGTCCACGGGGTGCGGCTGGCCCCGGGCAAGCCGACGGTGCTCGCAGTCGTTGGAGACCGCGCCGTCTGCGGTTTGCCGGGAAACCCGGTTTCGTCGCTGGTGGCGTATGATTTGTTCGTTCGCCCGGCCCTCTACTGGCGCATGGGGTGGCCGGGCGGCAGGCCGCCGGCCACCGTGCGGGCCCGGCTGGCTGAGCCCCTCGCGGCTCCGAAAGGGCGAGAGTTCCACGCCCGGGTGCGGCTTGTGGCGGGCCCCGAAGGGCTTGTGGCCCAACCGGTGGCCGGCGGATCCGGCCAGCTCGCAACGATGGCGCGGGCCGACGGCCTGGTGACGGTTCCTTTGGAGCGGTCCTCGCTTCCAGCGGGGGAAACCGTCGAGGTGCGATTGCTCGTATGACAATCCTGTGACTTGCCCGCCTCTGGGCCGGCGCTGGCTGTCGGGGCGCGAATCTTGCGGGGTGAACCTGGTGAAGGATTGGCTGTCGTTGAAGGATGTACCGGCATCCGAGATCCGGGCCGTGCTGGAGCTGGCTCGGGAGGTGAAGGGGGCACCCGAGCGCTACGCCTCGGCCCTGGCCGGTCGCAACCTGTTGATGCTGTTTCAAAAGACGTCAACCCGTACCCGGCTGTCGTTTGAGCTGGGCATTCAGGAGTTGGGCGGGAGAGCGGTCGTGATGGACTGGAGCAAGTCCAACTTCGCCATCTCGCCGATCCGCTACGAGGCTCGCTACGTTTCCCGCCACGCGCACGCGATCATGGCCCGCCTGTTGCGCCACGCCGACGTACAGGAGCTGGCCCGGTGGGCGCATGTCCCGGTCATCAACGGCTGCTGCGAGCGGTACCACCCGACCCAGGCCCTCGCGGACTTGCTGACGGTGTATGAACGGTGTGGCACGTTCGACGGCGTCACCATCGCCTACGTGGGCGTGCACAACAACGTGGCCAACTGCTTGACCGCCGGGGCGACCAAGGTCGGTGCCCGGGTCATCCTCATCACTCCCGAGGTGAACCCTAGCTCGTGGGATGAGGAGCTTATGCGCGCGGCCCGGGAGACCGGACGGCTTGAGGTGACGCTGGACCCTCATGCGGTGCGCCGGGCCGACTTCGTCTACACCGATACGTGGGTGGACATGGAGCATTTCAACGATCCGGCCTACGCCGACGAGAAAGCCCGCCGGATGAACCGAATGATGCCGTACCAGCTCAACCGGGAGTTGCTGGACGGCCACCGGCCGTTCATCATGCACGACATGCCCATCCACCCGGGGCTTGAAATCGCTGAGGACCTCATCGAATGCGACCACTCGCTCATCTACGAGCAGGCCGAAAACCGGCTGCACGCGGAGAAGGCGCTGCTGTTGCGCCTATTGGGCGCGGCTTAACGGCGGTGGGGCTTTGAGCGCGGCCGGCCTGCCCCCCCGGGGGGGGGGCGGGCCGGCCGGGCCAAACCAAAACCCTGGGCCCCCGGGGTTCCCCCCGGGGCGGGAATTTTGGTTTCCCC
>JACDOI010000043.1 GCA_017656145.1 Bacillota bacterium
CCGAGGGTTGGGGGTACGGCGGGGCGCGGGGCCGGCGGGAGGATACCCTGCGGGGGTGCCCGGGGGGCGCCAACGCCCCCGCCTGGCGCGTCAGGAGGATCTTTCGTTTCCTGGGCGAAAACAGCGGGCGCATTGGGCAACGGGTCCGGCAGCCCGGCCCGCACCCTTGCCCCGGCGCTTGGCGGCTTGGCACTGCAAGCTCAACGGGCGGGGACTTCAAGCACCACCTTGCCGAACTGCTGCTGGGATTCGAGAATTTCGTGGGCGGCAGCGGCCTGCTCAAGGGGCAGGACCGCATGAACCACCGGCCGCAGGCGGCCCTGTTCGATCCAAGGCAATAGAGCTAGAAGTTCGCCCTTGCTGCCCATGTACGATCCGAAGATGGAAAGCTGCCGGGAGAACACGTACCGCAGATCCGTGCGAGCTTGCCATCCGGAGGTGTTGCCGCAGGTCACCAGACGGCCTCCCGGGGCCAGGGCTTTGATGCTCGTGTCCCACGTCGCCTCGCCCACATGTTCGAACACGACGTCCACACCCCGGCCGCCGGTCAAGTCCCGGACCTCCTGCAGAACCTCCCGGCGGGTGTAGTCGATGACCTCGTCGGCTCCCAACTCCCGAGCTTTGGCGGCTTTTTCCGGGCCGGAGGTCGCCGCCAGGACCCGGGCGCCGAACAATTTGGCGATCTGGATGGCGGCGCTGCCGACACCGCTTCCGGCGCCCCAGACTAGAACGTGGTCGCCTGGACCGATCCGGGCCCTGGCAACCAACATGTGCCACGCGGTGAGAAACACGAGGGGAACCGCCGCGGCTTCGGCGAAGCTGAGATTGGCCGGCTTGGGGAGGACGTTTGTCCGGGGAACGGTGACGAGCTCCGCGTAGCCGCCGTCCCGGCCTGCCCCGATGAGATGGTAGCCGGGGCACTGGTTGTCGCGACCGCTGAGACACGCCCGGCAGCGCCCGCAGCTTATCCCGGGGCTCACGATGACCGCGTCGCCGGGCTTCCAGTCGTCCACCAGGTCACCGGTTGCAGCCACCTCACCGGCAATGTCTGAGCCGAGAATGCGGGGAAGGCGGACCATCGGCCGGGGAAGGCCTTTTCGGTTCCACAAATCCAGATGGTTGAGGGCGCAGGCCCGGACGCGGACGAGCACCTCGTCGGGCCGGGGGACGGGATCGGGCGCCTCTTCGTACTGGAGCACCGCCGGACCGCCGTGCCGGTGAATGCGAACCGCTTTCATCGCCCGTCACTCCTTTTCAAACCAGTAGCCGAGTGGTCCCCCGCCGGGACCCCGCGTACAGGTTCGGCCCGGCACTGGCTTGTCCTGTTGCGCGCGAGGCTATTTACACGCCAGTCAGCAAACCGGTAGAATGGCCTTAACGCCGGCTACCCCGTGCGGTTTCCGGAAAGACCGCGAGCCCTGGAGGCGTACAGCGTCAATGAAACCTAGAGAACTTGCCGTAGGCGCTTTGTTGACCGCACTGGCCCTCGTCATCCCGTTGGCGTTTCGCGGCTGGCTGCAGGTGTACTTTCCCGTTCTCGGCTTCTCAGCTACGCTAGCGTCGCACGTTCCTTCGATGCTGGCCATGTTCATCGGCCCGCTGGTCGCGGCAATGGTCGGCATCGGGTCGACGATCGGTTTCGCCGTGACCCTTCCGCCGGTCATCGCGGCCCGCGCAGCGTCCCACATCGTCTTTGCCGCGGCCGGTGCCTACCTCTACCGGCGCGGCATGTCCCCTGCGATGGTGATGGCGGCCGTCCTGCCGATCCACGCGATCCTGGAAGGCCTTGCGGCCTGGATCTTCGTGCAGCAATGGCAGGCCGCTGCCATCGTGGCAGGAGGAACCGCCCTGCATCACGTAGTGGACGCGATCATCACGCTGAGCGTGTGGGCCGCGCTCGCCCGGTCCGGCATGGACTTGGGAGGACGCCGCCCGTTGCGGTTCCGGTGAGCGCGCCGGACAGGATCGTCTCGCCGGGGAGGCGACGGTAACGAGCATGGTTGCCGGTGACGAGACCAACGCCTTGCCCACCGCCCTGGCCCGCCTGCAGAAATTGTGCGACGAAGGCCGGAAGGACGAGTTTGCGCTGGCCTGCCGGGAGCTTTTGCGGGTATACGGGCGAAATAGCGAGGCCCTGATGCGGTTGGCCCGCTTTTGCCAGAAGCGGGGTCAACTGGAGGGATTTGAGCTGTTCATGGTCCGCCTGGCCCAGCGGTTGCCGGCGAGCCGGTCCGGCATCCTTCTCACATTGGGGGAGCACCTGATAAAGGCCGGCCGCCGCCGGGGATTGGCGCACTTGGCCGAGGCCTGCCAGGCGGCGGGATCGCCTGAGGCGGCCGGGGTGGTGACGGCACGGGCTGTGGAAGCCGCGGCGGCGTATCTTGCTGGGCGAGACGATTGGGAAGATGCCGTCCGGCAGTTTCCGCCGGACGTCCAGGGCGATCTGTACCTGGAGCTTGCGGCCCGGTTTGGGCCGGCGTCTCCCGAGAAGGCGTGGCGGGCGTACCGGCGAGGATTGGCCGCGAACCCCCGCGCCTGGCCCGGCCAGGCGCTGGCGGAGGTGGCCGCGGCGTACGCTCGTCGCCTCGCGCCTTCGGAGCCGGAGCGGGCTGTGGAAGTGCTGCTTTGGGCCTCCGAACGGGCCGACGACCCGCACCTTGTGTCCCAGGCGGCCGCGGTCGCCCTCGCGGCCGGGGACAAGGAGCGGGCTTTGAGCTTGAGCCGCCAAGCGGCCCGGAGGCTTCCGAACGATCTCGAGAACCTGGGCCGCCTGGCCGCTTTGCAGGCGGAAAAGGGCCAGTGGGGACAGGTAGCGGCTCTGGCGCCGGCCATCGGTGCCGGGATCGCCCGGCTCAACCCGTGGCAGCGGGAGGAGTACCGGCAGGCGGCGGATCTGGCGGTCGAAGCGTTGTTGCGGACGGGCCGAGTTCTGCAAGCCCGGACGGCTGTAGACCAGATGGGCCTGCCGGGCCCGTGGAGACAACGATGGGAGAATCGGCTCAAAGAGGAGCAGGGACGGACGACCTGACCGCCGCGAGCTTCGGCGTCCGGTCCTGTTTCCGGAGCGACGGTTGCCGCTAGTGGTCGAAAAACAGCCGGATGGCCATGTACACCATCAACACTGCGAACAGTCGCTTCACGGCCAGCTCGGGCAGATAGCCGACGAGGCGGGCGCCGAGCATGCCCCCGACTACCGCCCCGATCATCACGGGCAGTCCCATCGACAGCTCCAGATTTCCCCGGAAAAAGTGGGTCAAGGTGCCTGCCAACGCCGTCGGGATAATGATCAACAACGACGTGCCGACCGCGAGCGGCATCGGAACATGAAACAGCTGATTCAGAACGGGAACGATCAGGATTCCTCCGCCGATACCCAACAGGCCGCTTAAGATACCGGCCACAAGGCCAAGGACAATGAGGCTGGCGTATTGCATGGAACCCCATCCTTTTCCGGACACGGCCGGCCCGGTGCGTGAAGGCTTGTCCAGCTCCTTATCCTACCATAAAATGAGTAAAGACGGGCCGAACGGGCAAGGCCGCCGCCCGTTGGGCCGGTACGACCCGGACACCTCGACAGACGGAGCGTGACGTCGGTGATCAACAGCATTTTGCCAGGGATCTGGGGAGAACTGGTTGTCGTGCTTCTCGGCCTTGTGGCCCTTCAGACCGGTGTGGTGGGGCTCGCCCTCGGAGGGCGCCGGTTGCCGCCCATCGAAATTCCTCCTGCATGGCGGGGACTGGCCAACCTGGCGTTTGCCCTGCTCACCATGGTCGGGCTGACCGTGATCACCAATACGCCGCCCGATTTCGTCGAGAGGTTGTGGAATACCATCAGCCGGTGAGTGCTGCAGGCCTTCCGAAAGTCGACATATATACCGACGGTGCCTGCCGCGGGAATCCGGGACCCGGCGGCTGGGGCGCCGTGCTTCTTCAGTCGGGAGCGGCCCGGGAGCTGTGCGGCGGCCACGACCGGACCACCAACCAGCGGATGGAGCTCACTGCGGCCATCGAGGCTCTCAGGGCGTTGAACCGTCCCCACTGCGTTCGCATGCACAGCGACAGCGCTTATCTCGTGAACGCGTTTCGACTCGGCTGGATAGACCGGTGGCAGGCGAACGGCTGGCGGACCGCCGCGGGCCGGCCGGTTGAGAATGAGGACTTGTGGAAGCAGCTGTTGCAGGTCATGAAGCCCCACCGGATCAAGTGGATAAAAGTTGCAGGCCACGCCGGCAATCCCTGGAATGAGCGCGCCGATGAGCTGGCGCGGCAGGGAGCCAGAGGCCATGGGCAGCCGGCACGGGCCGGTGAGCCCGCTCTTCAGCGGAAAGGTGTCGGCACGATGACGGAGCTTGAGCGAGTGACGGAGGCCGCGGAGTTCGTGGCAAGCCGCGCGGAATCAGGCGCGCACATCGGGCTCATCCTGGGCTCGGGCTTGGGGGATCTGGCGAACCGGCTGGAAGGCGCAACGATCATTCCATATCCGGACATTCCCCATTTCGTTCGGTCAACGGTGCCCGGTCACCGGGGGCGGCTGCTCGCCGGCCGGCTCGGCGGGACCCGGGTGTGGGTCATGCAGGGCCGGTTTCATTACTACGAGGGCTATTCGATGGCCGAGGTGGTGCGTCCGGTTCGGGTCCTGGGCCGCCTTGGGGTGACGACGCTGATTGTGACCAACGCGGCGGGCGGGCTGAATCCTGCCTTCCGGCCGGGGGACCTGATGCTCATCGAGGATCACATCAACCTGGTCGGCGCCAACCCGCTGGTCGGCCCGAACGAGGACGCATTCGGCCCGCGGTTTCCGGATATGACCGAGGCCTACGATTCCCGATTGCGGGCTCTGGCCCGGGAGGTGGCCGGGCGCCAAGGTGTGGAATTGCGGGCAGGCGTTTACTTGGGCTTGTCGGGGCCGACGTTCGAAACGCCGGCCGAAATTCGCGCGTTTCGAACGCTGGGCGCCGACGCGGTCGGAATGTCCACCGTTCCGGAGGTCATCGCGGCCCGGCACATGGGGGTGCGGGTGCTGGGAATCTCGTGCATCACCAACATGGCGGCAGGGCTCTCGCCGGCACCTCTCACCCACGAGGAAGTCATCGAGACAACGGCCCGGGCCGCGGCGGACTTCGAACGGCTGGTGACCGGCATCGTGACGGAGCTGGGCCGCTGATCAGGCGGTGCCGTCCCGGTAGCGCTCGTCGTTGCGGATCTCGTCAAGCATGGCCAACAGCTCGTCGACGTACCGGGCTTGGCGGATGGCCTGGCGGGAAAGGGCTTCATTGTAAATCCGCCGTTGCTCCATGAGGACGTCTTGCAGGATCCGGCGCACGTCCCGGGGCGGCTTGCCGTCCAGCAGCTTTTCCGCGAGCGCCCGCACTAGGGCTTTGAGCTCGAGGTTCTGCTTGAGCAGGTGAGCAATGTACGCGTCATTGCGCAGCATCCGAAGCCGCGGGCCGAACAGCCGGGCATGGGGAACCCGAGGTTTGGACGGGCGAGGCCACGGGACGTCCAACGCGCTTCACCTCCGCGGGAAAGCCACAACGATCATAACCCAAGGCCGCCTGGGCCGTCAAAGTCCCCACGGCGGTCCTGGATTATGGTACAATGCCGCTGGGAAGAAACGCCGCCGCCACGTTGTCAACGGGGGGGAAAGGAGACGGTCATGGCTGACATCAACCCATTCGGCAGCCGGTCTACCCTGGATACGGCCAAAGGCAAGGCAGTCATCTACCGGCTTGACAGCCTGGAGAAAGCGGGCGTAGGGTCCGTCTCCCGCTTGCCGTTTTCGCTCCGGGTGTTGTTGGAGAGCGCGCTGCGGCACTGTGACGGGTATGTCGTGACGGAGGAGCACATCCGGGCCTTGGTCGGCTGGCGACCGGACGCGGTGCCCGACCAGGAGATCGGCTTCATGCCGGCGCGGGTGCTGCTGCAGGACTTCACCGGGGTGCCGGCGGTCGTAGACTTGGCTGCCATGCGCTCCGCGGTGGCCCGCCGGGGCGGGGATCCCCAGAAGGTGAACCCGCTCATCCCCGTAGACCTGGTGATCGACCATTCGGTCCAGGTGGACGCGTTCGGCCGCCCCGATGCGTACTTGTTCAACGTCCAAAAGGAATTCGAGCGAAACCGGGAGCGCTATGCGCTGCTGCGGTGGGCGCAAAAGGCGTTTGCCAACTTCCGGGTCGTCCCGCCGGGCACCGGCATCGTCCACCAGGTCAATTTGGAGTACTTGGCCAGCGTCGTGCAGCTGCGGGAGGTTAACGGCCAGCTGACGGCATTCCCCGACAGCCTGGTGGGCACCGACTCCCACACGACGATGATCAACGGGCTGGGAGTTCTCGGCTGGGGCGTCGGCGGCATCGAAGCCGAGGCCGTCATGCTGGGCCAGCCCTATTACATGCTCATCCCGGAAGTCATCGGCGTCCGCCTGACCGGCGAGCTGCCGGAGGGGGCCACCGCCACCGACCTCGTGCTGACGGTGACCCAAATGTTGCGTCGGCGGGGCGTAGTGGGCAAGTTTGTCGAGTTTTTCGGTGAAGGCTTGAATCGCTTGCCGCTGGCCGACCGGGCGACCATCGGCAATATGGCCCCCGAGTACGGCGCGACGGTTGGTTTCTTCCCGGTAGACCAAGAAGTGCTCTCGTACTTGCGAATGACCGGCCGCGATCCGCAGCTGGTCGATCTGGTGGAGCGGTACTGCAAGGAGCAAGGGCTGTTCCGCACCGAAGAGACGCCGGATCCCGAGTACACCGACGTGTTGGAGCTGGACATGAGTAAGGTGGAGCCCAGCCTTGCCGGCCCTAGGCGTCCGCAAGATCGGGTTCCGCTGGTGCAGGTGCGGGAATCGTTTCGCACCGCCCTCAAGGACTACTTCGGTAAGGGCGAACCCGCGCCGGCTCCTGCCCGGGAGGGAGGTGTCGCCGTCCAGACCCGGCAGGCTACGGACGTTACCCACGGGTCGGTTGTCATCGCGGCGATCACAAGCTGCACCAACACCAGCAACCCCTCAGTAATGCTGGGCGCGGGGCTTTTGGCCAAAAAAGCCCGGGAGCGGGGGCTAGCGCGGGCGCCGTATGTGAAGACCAGCCTGGCGCCGGGGTCGCGCGTCGTGACCGACTACCTGGAGGAGGCCGGCCTGTTGCCGTACCTGGAGGAGCTCGGCTTCCACGTGGTCGGCTACGGGTGCACGACGTGCATCGGCAACAGCGGTGCGCTCATTGACGAGGTGGCCCAGGCCATCAAGGAGCGGGATCTGGTGGCCGCTGCGGTGCTGAGCGGCAACCGCAATTTCGAGGGCCGGATCAATCCCCTTGTGAAGGCCAACTATCTCGCCTCGCCTATGCTGGTCGTGGCCTACGCGATCGCGGGCACGGTGGACATCGACCTGCAAAACGACCCGCTGGGATACGATCCGGAAGGGCGCCCGGTGTTTTTGCGGGACATCTGGCCGTCGCAGCAGGAGATCAAAGACGCGATCGCCCGGTGCGTCCGCCCGGAAATGTTCCGGGAGCGGTACGCGTCGGTGTTCGACGGTGACGAGCAGTGGCGCGGTCTGCCGGTGCCCGAGGGCGATCTGTACGAATGGGACCCTGGCTCCACGTACGTGCAGGAGCCGCCGTTTTTCTTCGACATGCCCGATCGTGCGGGGAAGGCGCAGGATATCCTCGGAGCCCGGGCGCTGGTCATGTTGGGCGACTCCATCACGACCGACCACATTTCGCCCGCCGGCTCCATCCAGCCCGACAGCCCGGCCGGCCGCTACCTCCAGGCGAGGGGGATCGAGCCGAAAGACTTCAATTCGTACGGTTCCCGCCGGGGCAACCACGAGGTCATGATGCGGGGGACCTTTGCCAACGTCCGGCTCCGCAATGAGCTGGTGCCGGGCAAAGAGGGCAACTGGACCCGGTACTTCCCCACCGGCGAGGTGATGCCCGTTTATGACGCGGCCATGAAGTACCGGGAGGCCGGCACGCCAGTCGTCATCATCGCGGGCAAGGAGTATGGGTCCGGCAGCTCCCGGGACTGGGCGGCCAAAGGTTCGTTCTTGCTTGGGGTCAAGGCGGTCATCGCCGAGAGCTACGAGCGCATCCACCGAAGCAACCTGGTGGGCATGGGCGTGCTGCCCCTTCAGTTTTTGCCGGGCGAAAACCGCAAGACGCTGGGGCTTTCGGGCGAAGAGACGTTTCACATCGAAGGGCTCTCCGGTGGCATCTCACCCCGCCAGCGGGTAAGGATTCGAGCAGTGCGGCCCGACGGGTCGGAGGTGGCCTTTGAGGCGGTCGCACGCATCGACAGCCCCGTGGAGGTCGACTACTACCTCAACGGCGGCATTTTGCAGGCCGTGCTGCGCCGTTTGCTGGCCGCGTGAGGCATTCGCGGGGAGGCCGTCGCCGGTAGGCCGGCCTCCCCGGCGGTCCTGCGGGGGGTGGCAGTCCCGTGTGGGATTTGTACCGGCGGGCCGAGCGCTACGGCCAGGCGCTGTCCGTCATCGAGGATTACTTGGGCTCTGAGACCCGGGAAAGGGTCATGCAGCGCTTTCAGCAGCTGGCAGGCCCCTTGCAGCGACACGGCTGGCGGGACCCGTGGGAGATGATCGCCTATTCGTTGCAAGCCGCGGGCGTGGACCGGGATACGATCCGCGCGCTGTTCATCGCCTATCTCATGCGCGTCGACGAACTGGACCGGGCCAGCGATCTTGCCCGCGAGCCGGCGGCGGTCATCGAGCGGCTGCGGCAATGGGGCCTGCTGGGAGGTCCTGCCTTCGGCCGGCCCCAAGCGTAGGGCGAGTGCGGAAAAATGCCTCGACCGGCCGTGCAGCCGGCCGGTCCGCGGGCTGAGCGGTTTTTCTTTTGGGATTCTTTCAGAAAGGAGTGACGAGCGGTGAAAACCGCCAGAACGTCTACGCGGCTTTTGGCGGAAATCGCGGTGGCGGTAGCCCTGGCGTATGTGCTCGGTATGCTGCGCTTGTACCGGATGCCGCAGGGCGGATCCATCACGCTGGAAATGGTGCCGGTTTTGCTTGTGGCCTTCCGGCACGGCGGCCGGGCCGGCGTTTTGGCCGGCATCGTGTACGGCTTCGTGCAACTGGCCCAGGGCCCGTCCATCGTTCACCCGGTCCAGTTTTTGGTGGACTACCCGGTGGCCTACGGCCTGTTGGGCCTTGCCGGATGGCTTGCCAAACCGGCATGGCTAGGGGTCGTGGCGGGGGCGGCCGGCAGGTATGCGGCCCACGTGGCGTCGGGGGTTCTGTTTTTCGCGGAATACGCCCCGGAGGGAACCCCCGCCTTATTGTACTCCCTCGGCTACAACGCGTCGTATATGATCCCCGAAACGATTTTGGCGGCGGCGGTGACAGGGTTTCTGGTTGCCCGGACGGAGCTCGGCCGCCCGAGCCGGCTTGGCTCCCGGGCCTAACCGGAAGCGTATCGCAAGTTTGTGGCAGTCGGCACAGAAAGCGGTGAAGAGCGGATCCGAAAGGATTCGCTCTTGCCGCGCGGAAAGTGAGGGGCAACGCGCAAGCCCCCAACTCCCGGAATGTCGGGGAATCGGGGCGCAAGGAGGTCGCCGCGGACGGTGCAGGAGCGCAATGTCCGAACCCTTGAGCGGACCGTGATCCGGGGCGGGCGGGTGTTGAACGTGTTTACCGGCGAGCTGATCGCCGCCGATGTGGTCGTCGAGGGTAGCCGCATCGCGGAGCTGGTACCGCCGAACCGGGCCGAGGGAACCCGCACGATCGACGCATCGGGCCGGGTCGTCGCCCCCGGATATGTGGAACCCCATGCGCACCTGGGTCTTTTAGCCGACCCGGTGCCGCTGCTGGAGCGGATGGCTGCCGCGGGGACAACCGCTGTCGTCGCCGACACGTATCCATTTATGGCCATGTTGCCCGACGAGGAACTGGAGCGGGCCCTCGGGTCCTTGGGGGCACAGCCGGTTTTCGTGCGCTGGTTTGCCGCGCCCCATGCCCGCTCGTTCCTGCCCGGCGAGGAACGGCTGTTCAGCTTGGAGAGGGTGGAACGGCTCCTTGGGCGGGACGACGTCGTCGCCATCGGCGAGATTACCCGCTGGCCCGCGGTGGAGCGTGGAGATCCGGACCTCCTCGCCAAGATCGCCCGCGCCCAAGATGCCGGCAAGCGGGTGGAAGGCCACAGCGCCGGAGCGTCCCCCGCTCGGATCATGCGCCTTGCAGCCCGGGGGTTCACATCGTGCCATGAGGCCATTGCGCCGGAAGAAGTGCTGGACCGGCTTCGGGCGGGCCTGTACGCCATGTTGCGCCACAGCTCCCTGCGCCCTGACCTCCCCCGGCTCGTCGAGGCGGTTCGAGGTCCTCTTGCCCATTCGAACCGGATCATGCTGACCGCCGACGGGCCGAGCCCGCCTTGGATCGCAGCCTACGGCTACATGGATCACCTGATCCGGATAGCCCTGGAATCCGGCATCCCGCCCGAGGCGGCGTACCGGATGGCCACCCTGAATCCCGCGATGTACTACGGCATCGAGCACGAGGTGGGCAGCGTCGCGCCCGGTCGCCGGGCGGATCTGGTGATCTTGCGGGACTTGGCCGATCCGTCGCCGCTTCTGGTCATGGCCGGCGGGGTGCTCGTAGCCCGGGAGGGTCGGGTGATCGAGCCGTTTCCCGCCGTTGACTGGACAACGCTTTCGGGATTGCGCCGCCCGCCGGGCCGGCCGCCCGGACCGGAGCAGCTGGCGTATTCCGGGCCAGGTCCCAAGATTCCAGAGCTGTGCCTTGCCCACACTGTCATCCTCCGGCTTGGCAACGGAACGGGCCGGCCCGTGCGGGCGGCGCTGTGCGACTGGGAAGGCCGGTGGATGACCCGCACGTGGCTTTCCGGGTTCGCCGATGTGGCCGGCTTGGCCTCCACCTACACCGCGGCGGGCCAGCTCGCCGTCATCGGCCGCTCGCCTGCGGACATGGCCCTCGCCGCCCGCCGGGTCGCGGAACTGGGCGGGGGCATGGTCCTGGCCGAGTCCGGGAAGGTTCTGTGGGAGTTGAAGCTGGAGTGGGGCGGGCTGTTCACTCAGGCGCCCTGGGATGAGCTGGTCGCGAAGCTGGCCGCGTTCGAGACGCTTCTAAAGGAGCGGGGGTACGGTCACACCGAACCCCTGTACAGCATCTTCTTTCTCGGGTTCGACTCGCTGCCGGACTTCCGGCTGACGTGCCGGGGCGTTTGGGACGTCAAGCGGCAACAGGTCGTGGCGCCTCCGGTTCGCCTTGTGTAGCTGTTTCAACGGAGCCGCTAATCCTAGAGGGTGATGGTATGCCACAGGACGGGCAACTTCCGCTGCAGGTTCGAGACCTCTTAGACCGGGCGGACGACCGGCAGCTGTACGAACTGTTGCTGTCTTTGCGGCCTGCGGACGTAGCCCAGCTTTTGGTCGAGCTGCCCAAAGACGGCGACCGGCTTCGAGTGTTCGCCCTGTTGAGCCCCGACGCGGCCGCGCGGGTCGTCGAGGAGTTGCCCCTCGAGCTGCAGGGCGCCATGTTGCGGATGCTGCCGCCCGAGCAAGCCCGTACCGTGCTCGCGCGGATGTCCACCGACGATCTGGCGGACCTTGTGGCCGGGCTCAAACCCGCCGAATCCCGGCATCTGCTGGAACTGGTGCCTGAGGAGGCGGCCGAAGTCCGCCGGCTGATGCAGTATCCGCCCGACACCGCCGGTGGGCTGATGACGCCGGAGTTCATCCGCCTGACCGAGGATCAGACCGCCGCTTGCGCCATCGAGACCATCCGCCGGTTCGCACCCGATGCGGAGACCGTCTATTACCTTTACGTCACCGACGGCTCCGGGCGGCTGAAGGGCGTCGTATCGTTGCGCAAATTGGTAGTGGCTGACCCCGGGGCCGCCGTCGGGCAGCTGATGGATCGCCACGTCGTCTCGGTTCCGGTGACCATGGACCAGGAAGACGTCGCCCGGGTTCTCAGGCGGTACAACCTACTGGCGGTACCCGTCATCGACGAACGCCAGACGCTTCTTGGCGTCGTCACCGTCGATGATGTGCTGGATGTCATCAACGAGGAGACCACCGAGGACATCCACCGGCTGGGCGGCAGTGAGCCGTTGGAACAGCCGTACTTGCGGAGCCGCGTGTTCACCGTTGTCCGGGCCCGGGTCTCATGGCTATTGTTGCTGTTCGTCTTGCAGTCGGTGACGATCACCATCATGAGGCACTATCAGTCCACGCTGGAAAGCGTCCTCATGCTGTCGTTTTTCGTGCCGCTGCTTATCGGCACCGCAGGCAACGCGGGCAGCCAGGCTTCAACGCTGGTCATCCGGTCCATGGCCGTCGGCGAGCTCACGTTCGGCGACTTTTTCCGGGTCGTGAGCCGCGAGGCCGTCGTCGGCACCGCCTTGGGCGGGGTGATGGCTGCTGCGACCTGGCTCAGGGCGCGCCTTTTGGGCAGCCCCCCGACCGTGGGTTACACCGTGACTGTGACCGTGATGCTGATCGTGGTCACCGCGTCGGTTGTGGGCGGCAGCTTACCGATGATCATCAAGCGGCTGCGGCTTGACCCCGCGGTCGCATCGTCGCCCTTGATTACGACTCTTCTCGACGCGACGGGCTTGTTCATTTACTTCACCGTGGCCGGCTGGATCTTGGGGATCGATAGGTGATGGCGGCGTCGTGGGAGGAAACGGCCCGGCGAGAAGCCGAGGCCGCCTGGGCCAACGAATGCATCGGCTGGTGCGCCCTGGGCCGGGCGCCCGAAGCGCGCGGCATGTACCGCGTCGTTCGGGAAGCTGGGTGTGTCGTCGTTCGACCCGATGAGCGGGCGATTCCGGGCTTGCCCGCCATGGTCATCGTGGAGCGGGCCGACGGCGACGTCCCCGCGCGGCTTGTGAGGGCGCTGCGGGCGCTCGGTCCCGACCCGAGGCCCCAGTACCTGAGCTTGCCCCCGGTCGGTGACGTGAAACCTTGGATCGATGCGGCAAGGGGCCTTGGGTTTCTCAAGGACACTGTACAGGTGCTCATGACCTGCCCGCTCGCCGGGCGAACGGCAACGGTGCCGGAGACGGCGGCATCGATATCGGTCGTTGCCGCAGAGAGCGACACGGACCGGAAGGCGGCATTGAGCGTCGTCCAAGAGGTGTTTCGCGATCCGAAAGGATTGACCGAGTTTTACAATCCGCGAGATGTGGTGCGGTTATACCTTGTCCGGGTGCGGGGCGAGCCGGCGGCCGCGGCGGCCATGTGGCCGTTTGGCGGTGTGGCCGGCGTCTACAGCGTCGGTACTCGGCCCCCGTTCCGGCGGCGGGGCCTGGCGTACGCGGCGGTCGAGCGGATTCTTGCCGACGCGGCCCGGGAAGGATTTTCCCTCGCGTCGCTGCGGACTACCGGCGACTTGCAAAGGCTTTACCGCCGCCACGGATTCCGCGCCAGGGGCCGGGTGTTGCGCTTGCGGCGCACCTTGTGACGCTCGGCAGTCCAAGGAGGGGGGCCTATGCGGGTTGTGATTGCCGGCGGAACCGGATTCATCGGCCGGGCGCTCGTTCGACGCCTGGCGGCGGGCGGGCACCACGTGACGGTCCTCACCCGCCAAGACCCGGGCCGGGCGTCGCGGTCGTTGCCCGATGCTGTAGCGGTTTGCCGCTGGTCGCCGGGAACCGGCGCGCCCCTGGAGCCGGTGGACGGGGCCGACGCGGTCGTCAATCTCGCGGGCGCCACCATCGCCCGGCGCTGGACCAGGGCCGCGAAGCGGCTCATCGTCGACAGCCGAGTCGGGGCCACCGGGTCGCTGATCCAAGCAATCCGGGCTTCCCAGGCGCCGCCCCGGGTGCTGGTCAACGCCTCCGCCGTGGGCTATTATGGCCCTCGCGGGGACGAATGGGTGACCGAAGACGATCCGCCCGGCAGCGATTTCCTCGCCACCGTCTGCCGGCGGTGGGAAGAGGCCGCTTGCGCGGCCGAACCGTTGGGGGTGCGGGTCGTTCTTTTGCGCACCGGGCTCGTACTGGGGCGCGGCGGTGCCTTGCCCCGGCTTGCCTTGCCCTTCCGACTGTTTGCCGGAGGGCCCCTCGGCTCGGGCCGGCAGTGGATGCCGTGGATTCACCTGGACGACTGCGCGGCGCTCATCAGCTTCGCCCTGCAGGATGACCGTATCCGGGGCCCCATCAACGTGACGGCTCCCAACCCGGTGCCAAACCGCGAGTTTGCCCGCGCGCTGGGCCGGGCGCTTGGCCGGCCCGCGGCGCTGCCGGTGCCTGCACCGCTCCTTCGGGCCGCGCTCGGGGAGATGGCCGACATGCTGCTTACGGGCCAGCGGGCCGTGCCGCGGCGCGCCATGGCTTTAGGGTTTCAGTTCCGCTTTGCCGAACTGGAACCGGCCCTGGGCGACGTGCTTGGGCGGTGAGTTTCGATGCAACGGGGAGGATGGTATGCCAAAGGCCACATTGAAACCGCGTCACGAACAGCGCATCGCTCGCGGGCATCTGTGGGTTTACCAGGGCAACATCGCATCGATCGACGGCGATCCGGCCCCCGGCGGGGAGATCGATGTCTACTCCAGCCGGGGCGACTTTCTGGGACGAGGGTATTACAATCCCCGCTCCCAAATCGCCGTCCGCTTGCTATCCCGGGAAGCCGGGCCCATCGACAAGGAATTTTTCGCCGAGCGCATCCGGCAAGCCCAGGAGTACCGGGCCCGGTTCGTGCCCCAAGCGTCCTCTTACCGCTTGATCTATTCGGAGGGGGACTGGCTTCCGGGCCTCATCGCCGACCGGTACGAAGACGTTTTGGTCGTGCAGCTTCTCACATTGGGCATGGACCGGCGCCGCGACGAGATCGTGCGGGCGATGGCAGAAACGGTGCGGCCCCGGGCCATCTATGAGCGCAGTGACGCCCAAAGCCGCCGGCACGAGGGCCTTGAGCCCCGGCGGGGGCTTTTGTGGGGCGAGCTTCCGCCTCAGCCGATGATTATCGGGGAAAACGGCCTGCGCTTTGAGATCGACGTCACCGAAGGGCAGAAGACCGGCTACTTCCTGGACCAGAGAGAAAACCGCCGCCGGCTGGCTCCGCTCGTTCCGGGAGCCCGGGTGCTGGATGCCTTTTGCCATACCGGCTCGTTCGCGATCCACGCGCTGCGCTACGGCGCTCAGGAGGTGCTCGGCGTCGACAGTTCCGAGCAGGCGGTGGCCATGGCCCGGCGCAACGCCGCCCTCAACGGGTTTGCCGGCCGGGCCCGCTTTGTCGCGGCCAACGCGTTTGATTTCCTACGGGAGCTGGATCGGCAGGGCGAGCGGTTTGACTGCGTCATTCTTGATCCGCCCGCGTTCGCCAAGGGCAAAGCCCACGTCGAGGCGGCCCGGCGAGGATACAAGGAAGTGAACTTGCGGGGGATCAAGCTGCTTAGGTCGGGCGGCTTTCTCGTCACGTGCTCCTGTTCCCATCACATGACGGCCGCCATGTTTTTCGAGCTGATCCTGGACGCCGCCGCCGACGCCCGTCGTCAACTGCGCCTGGTCGAGACGGGCAGCCAGGCCAAAGATCACCCTGTGTTGGCCGGCGTCCCGGAAACGGCGTATTTGAAGTGTTTCGTTTTCCAAGTGTTCTAGGTCGGCCGCACTAAGCCGCGACCGGCGCCCATGGCTGCCTCCCGGGCATGCCAGTCGACGCCGGGGAAATACGTCTCGGCCACGATGATGTTCGGGCCGAGGCAACGGGCCGCCGGGCAGTGGCAGTGAATCCGGGCGGCCGTTTGCGAGGCGAGCCACCGTTCCCAAATGGCTTGGAACCCTTCGCGCCCGATGTTGCCCACCGGTCCCAGGCTGGCGAAGTCCGCGACCAAAACGTCCCCGGTCAGGCTGCTGACGTTCAGCCGGTTGCGCCCGTCGGGATCGTTGCGGACGGTGGTGTTGGGCTGCGCGAGCACGTGCGCGAGCAGCTGCCGGTGGGTCGGGTCCGGGCTGCACGCAAAAAATGGAAACGTGCCGAAGAGAATCCATACTTCAGGGTTCCGGGTGGCCAAAAGCCTCCGGACCCCGTCGGCGTATTCCTCCAACGCCGGGACGCTCATCCGGGCTGCGAAGTCGCTCGGGTAGAGGGGATGAATTTCGTGCCGCCGGCAACCGAGCTCCGCGATGCGGGCGTGGATCTCCTCGATGCGCGGCAACGTCGCCCGGGTGAGGATCGTTTCCGCGGAGACGAAGCGGCCCGCGGCCGAAAGCTCCCGGATGTTTCGTTCCATGCGGCGCAAAAGGGCCGTCGGGTCCTTGGGCACGCGGTCGGAGTAAGCATACGCGATCCGGGCGAACTCCGCCGGTTCGGGGTAGTTGTAGGAGACGTGGAGCACGTCGACTAGATCGATGAACGACTCGTACCGCTCAAGGGGAAGGGTCAGGTTGGTGTTCACCTGTGTCCGCAAGCCCCGGGCCTTCGCGTATTGCAAAAGCGGCCGCGTCACTTCATCGACGAGGCGCTGGCTGGCGGCCGGCTCGCCGCCTGTCACGCTGAAGGTGACCAAGGTATCGACCTCATCGAGGCGGGCCATCAGATCGTCCAGCGGAAACGCGCGTTGCTCCGTGTCTGTGAGCACATCCCCGACCGCGCAGTGCTCGCAGCGCAGGTTGCACAAGTTGGTGACCGTCACCTCGATGCTGGTGAGCAGCGGCTTATCGGCTAAGCCCACCGTCGCATACGGATCCCACGGATCGTTTTCCGGCGAGATGGGCGTTTCCCGCAGGGTCGCAAGCCTTCTTTGAAGCTCATCTTGGTGCGCAAGAACAAGTTTCACCGGCGATGCGCCTCCGAACCCGCTCGTTCGACAGATCTTTTTCCACGGCCCGTCCGGGAAACCCTTGGACGGACGCGGAAATCGGGGACGAAACGGTTGGCGCTTCGGACTAGGCGGGACAGCGTCCGGCCGGTTGGTCTTTCTGCACAATAGACTTCCGTTCGATTGGTGCATTCGTGCCGTGGTTGCAACCGAAATACCCTGGTATATTGGAGTCACCGTTTCCGGCGCCGTCGACGGCCGGGCGGTGACTTACTGTCTTTGAACCTTTTCATCGCGGGGCATTCGCCGGGGAGAGTGCGCACCTCCGCCCGGAGAGGGGGAGGTCGTTGGAAAAGGCTCGATTTGGTCTCATCCGAGTAGTCACAATTCGAGAACCCGAACTTCTCCACGCGCACGGACGTCACATCGAAGAGGTTGTGCCGCAAGCCGAGGTGACGTCGGTGTGCATCGAGGAGCAGCCCCAGGGCGTCTACGACAAAGAAACGGAAGCGCTGGCCGGCATCAAAGTGCTCGAGCAGGCGCTCAAGCTGGAAAGCCGGGGTATGGACGCGGTCATCGTCAGCTGCATGGCAGATCCCGGGGTGTCCTTGCTGGAGCAGCACTTGTCCATCCCCGCCGTGGGAGCTGGCACGGCCGGAGCCCTGGTGGCGCTGGCACACGCCAAACCAGTGGGAGTGCTCGGCATTACGGATTCGGTTCCTGAGCCCATCGAGCGAATTCTGAATGGGCGGCTGGTGGCCTCGGTCAAGCCGGCGGGTGTTGACACGACGGTGGACCTGCTTCACCCCGAAGGGAGGCAGGCGGCGCTGGTCGCCGCCGACCGGCTCCGGGAAGCGGGAGCGGAATTGATCTTGCTGGGGTGTACGGGGATGTGCACGGTGGGCCTTGGCCCGGACATTGAAAAGAGGACCGGGCTGCCGGTCGTGGACCCGGTGGCGGCTAGCGGCGTGCTGGCGTACTTCGCGGCCCGGGGATGGGCGGCGCGACATTGAACACCTTGGCCGCGGCAGGCGGCAGCTTGCCGGGTAAACGAGAGAAAGGGAGATCGCGGCGGTGCTGTTGAAGCAGGTGCTCGATCTGTTTGACGTTCTGGACAGCCCTGACGTCACCGGAGAGCAAGTGGCCGACTTGTTCCGGGACCGGGGCGCCACCGGCGTCGAGGTGCGGACGGTCTCCGGGGACAAAGGGACGACCGATTTCATCCGGGTCTTCGTTCCGGGAACCAAAGGGAAGTCCGCTGGGGGGGACAGCCCGACCCTGGGCATCGTGGGCCGGCTGGGCGGGATCGGTGCGCGCCCGGTGCAGATCGGCTTTGTGTCCGACGGGGACGGGGCTTTGGCGGCGTTGGCCGCGGGACTGAAGCTGGTGGAGATGGCCCGGCGGGGCGATCGCCTTTTTGGCGACGTCATTGTGGCCACTCACGTATGTCCCCGCTCTCCCATCATTCCCCACGATCCGGTGCCGTTCATGGACGCGCCGGTGGATATCGCCGTCATGAACCGGGAAGAAGTGGAAGACGCGATGGACGCCCTGCTGTCGGTAGACACGACCCGGGGCAACCGCGTCATCAATCATAAGGGGATCGCCATATCCCCGAC
>JACDOI010000044.1 GCA_017656145.1 Bacillota bacterium
GCGTTGCTGATTCAGGTGTACTAAAAAGTACACCTGCCATCGTGATCGGTGCTGATGGCAAACCTGCACCGTCGCCACCTGACGCGGGAGCAGCGGCGGGAGGTTGTCGCGAAGCTGCGGGCGCAGGGGTGGAGCTTAAGGCCCCGAAGTCAGCGATGACGATAGATAACCCTACTCAATCTACAAACGGCCCTTGTAGGCCGTGAAAATGGCTAGATCGTTCTCGACGACATCCGCCGGTCGGATGAAGGCGCAATCACGCCACGCTCCTAACCCGTGTGCCAAAGGTGTGCCTATCCTACGGAAAATGGCACACGCGAGCGGATACAGGGAGAATATTCCAGGGGCTTGAAGTGCCGTGTTGCAGCCGTTTGTGGACACGCGTGGATGTTAGCGGAGGCGGTTCTGAAAGGACTACGAATCCGGAGGTCGCAGGTTCGAATCCTGCCGGGCGCGCCATTGTAAAGCCCCTTGGGAAGGGCATTTCCCAAGGGGCTTTCTCCTTGCAACAGCCCCCGCTGGGGATCAGTTGGGGATCAACGGTCTGTTGCGGGGTTCGAGTGCGACGGATTACTGAGGCATGTTGCCCTCTCGGTTTTCTAAAAAGATGACTAAATGCTCCGTTCATTGGAGGTTATCGCTCGACCTAACCACACGAAGTCCCGGGGGGGACTCCTCCCACCTTAGGCCTCACCCGTTGTCGCTTTGACTCATCCCCGACAGGTTCAGAATTCCTAACTCACCAAGGCATTTTCTGTATAATTATTTTTGAGAACCAGCAATTGTGTGTATAGAGGAAGCATATATATAAAAATATTATTAAAACAACGGCGTATGACTCCGACCGAGCTCACTACATACAAGCCTTTGCACGAAAGTTTCATCAACCAGGTCGAAATGGGTTTGCCCACCCGTCCATTGACACTCTCCAGGCTGTAGCCTGCCGGCTTTGTGTCAGCTGGGCGGCGGATCTCTTCGGCCCAGGAGAGCCCACTGCCTCGTCGGCATGGATGGTCACGGCCATCAAGGATACTAGAGTCAGGGGGATCACACGCGGACTCTACACAGGGCACTAGTGGCGTTGAGTAGGGCATATGAAATGATGGCAAATTGGGATGGGGCATTGAAGGCCTATCGACGCGAGATGGCAGGCCGTGACATGGGGGCATAAAAAACCCCAGCTGCTTAGACCGGGGGCTAACAGGAGCGAGGAACCATCCTCCGCGCATAAAGTTCATCCACGAGTCATAAGTGCAATGGAGCGCCGTTCGCGGTCCCGTTCTTTCTTGGCGATTTTCTCCAATTCCCGCACGTAAGTCTCGACATCAATTTCGCCGCGGTAGTACCGTTCGTTAAGCTGATGCCTCTCCTCCAACCATCCCATGTCCCTGGGCCTGGTCTTCAACTTGTTCGAGGCCACTGACACCACCCCCACTCGCGGCATTGCTCCGCTCCTCTGCTCCCATGATACCTAACACGATGGCAGCAAATAACCTGATGAATGTCCTGTCTCTCTCGCTGAACATTTTTGGTTTTCTACCGTCCTACACAGAGTACGCCTCGACACTCTCGGTTAGACATCAATGGCACGACGTAAAGAGTACGGTACTCGTGTCCAGTCGTCGACGGTTCCCAGTACTTGTACTTGCGTACATCGGGAACATAGACGGGCTGGCGCGTCAAGTACGCTTCACCTGCTACCGAACCAAACCGTTCCATCGAGCCGATAGCATGGCGCACCCTCTCCTGCTCGTTCGGCGCAAACCCGGTCCCCTCGCGCCACACCATATGCAACTCGTCTTCATCGGGAACCAGGACTGAAACCCTATGCTGTTCGTTGCGCTGCGTGCTGAGCGCACGAAACAAAGCGTTTAGGCAATGGCTCCACAGCCGGCGATAATATTGTTCCGTGTCCCTGACTGTTGGCAAAGATCCCTCCAGTGACAGCCCATAGCACACCGCCGATTTGATCCGTCAGGTCGTCCATCCGTTCGAGCTCGGCTTGGAGGTCACTGCTCTTCCGCAAGTGTTGAAAGTAATACGGAACGATGACCAGTAATGCACTCAAAAGGAGAGCAATGCCGATCCGCCAGCCTTCGGGGAGCGCCAGGAACATGTGCCAGACCAGGGACCAAATGCTACTAGGGTTAACCGCAGCAAGGTCCTCCATGGACTTAAATAATTACATCTTAATTCCTCGTTTCCCTTCAACTATTCAATTACTTTCCTTGTCAAATACCACTTGTTCCAGCCGCGCCGTGGTGATCAAGACAAACGCAGCCGCTTTGGCCCCCTCTAGGCGCCGCTGAGTCTTGATGGTCCGCAACACACGTCCACGAACCAGATAGCGCGTCACTGTAGGGATGGGCACATCGCGGCGGGGCCGTCCAGGTGGCCGATGGATCACTTCCTCGACCACCACCTCCTCTTCGAGCCGGTGATATCCGGGTCGTTGTTTGCTGACGGTGCTCACCCATGATCTCAAAGGCGGCTGTCGGTAGCACGGCGACCAGAACAAGCGTGACCATCAGCGCTGCGACAATGCTCACCTGCCGCATCAACGTACCCTCCATCTCTGTCTGCGCGTGATCTCATGCGGCGGCCGCTCCCGGACCAGTAATTCCACAGCCAGACCGGGAGCAGCGGATTGATCAGCCCTATCCGGTCAAGGAGGTTCTTTTCCCCCAATCCCAGCGAGCAGCTCGCGCAGCCACTTGCCGGCTGTTTCGGGTCTCATGGCTCACCACCCCGGCCTGCAATCAGATCCCTGATCCACGTGGCCAGCTACCCCAGCGCCGCACCAACCCCAACCACGTATGCTCTACTCGTTTCGAGTGCCCGAATGCGGTGCGAGTGCTCGTCCAGCCGCCGGGTGGTTGCCTCCTCAAGTCGGTCGGTTCGGAGGGGATGGTCGTTCCATCGCCCACAGCTCGTCACGGAGCCATTCGAGACGGCTGTTGGGCTCGGTACCTACGTCGATCCCCCCTTCCCTTCGACCAACATAAAAACGCCCCGCATAGCGGGGCGCGGAAAAGCCGCTCGAAGGCGGATATGTGTCTGAGCAACAACTACCACGCTAATCCAACTTGTCTGCGACATCCCATCCGTCTGGTGTCAGGAGAAACAATATGCCGCCCTGATGTTCTACCCACCCTCGCTTGATGAGGGTGGCAAAGGCTCGTCGATACCTCGCCGTGGCCCGCGGGTCATCAAAACTGAAATGCCTGTCCCCAGCCTGAATATATGGGAAGCTGCTCGTGTCGCCAGGCATCTGAGCGAACACGCCCTTCATCCTGTCTTCGCCATCCCGTGCAGCCTTGAGAAGCTCTTTTTCCTCATCACTCAAGACGCGATCCTTAATTTGCCAAACAGTCGTAGCGCCGTCTCGATTTCCTACAATAGCCCCACAGGAACCCTCCCATCTTCCACGTCAGAAAAATATTCTCACAAGTATGTCATTATCCCTTCTCGATACAGGGAGCCGGCAGGCAGTATTATTACGCCTTGCTATTATCCGTCAACGCCTACAGGCGGCATCCGCCACTCCACCTCGTGCGGCACCCGCTGCTTTCGCTTCCGCCATGGCCCGGGCCGCCTCCACGCCCCCCATGACATCCATCAGCTCCTGGGTTATCCATTCCTGGCGCTGGCGGCGGTACTCGGCCTGAAGCTCCACCAGCCGATCCTCGATGTTATCCGCCGCGGTTCGCATCGCGCTCAGGCGGGCGCTGTTTTCCGCGACGAAGGAGTCCACCAGCGCCTGCCACAGATCTACGTAGAGCTGTTCCCGCACCAGCTGCTGGAGCAGGGCACGCGGGTCCAGATCGTGGCGGGGAACGGTTCGGAAAGGCGGCTCGCCGGCAGGCAACGCCAGAAAGCGGCGCGCGTCGAAAGGGTACAGTTGAAAGTGGGTTTCCCGGAATCCGCCGCCCGGTTCCGGCCGGTTGGCCATCACCACCAGCCGCCCCAGGCGCGACGAGCGGAGTGGGTCGTCCAGGGCCAGAAGCACCTGGCTGACCACCGACGGGATCGCCTCCGTGGAGCCCGCGCCGTCGCAGTAGGCCAGGATGGTTTCACCCGCGGCCTTGAGCTTTTCGAAGCCCCGGTACCCGACGGCGATGACGGAGCGCTGGGATTTGTCCGGCGCCTCCCGCGCCAAAAAGTCCAGGGCATACGACGTGATCCGGTGGTGAAACGCCCCGCATAGCCCCTGATCGGATGTGACCACCACGGCGACGAGGGGTACCGGCGCCGCCCTTCGAACCTCCGACGCAAACCGGCGGCGACGGTCTTGCCGACTCACGGCCCGCAGCGCCACGTGCAGCGCCACATGCACCGTGCGGGCGTATTGCTCCGCGTCCCTGGCGGCCGCTTGCGCCCGGCGGACGTTGACCTCAGCCAGAGCACGGATGGTATCTACCACCGACTGCAGCTGGGTAGTCGTCTGGATGCGTTCCCTAAGCCTTTGGATCTGTCCCGCCACGGGCCTGGCCTCCACCGTTGCTCGTCTTTTGGACCGCGCCCGCCATCAGGTCCGCCAGCGCCTTCCGCTGCCCCTCGTCCAACGAATGGCCCGCCGCCATGTGCTGCAGGATGCCGTCGGCGTCCCTTTGGACCGCCTCCCGCACCCGCGCCTCCACGGCCTGCACCTGCTCCGGCGGCACCGCATCAAACAACCCCTCGGTGACGGCCAAAAGCAGGGCAATTTGTTCGGCCAGCGGTATGGGCGCGGCCGCAGGCTGCTTGAGGATTTCCCGGATGCGCAGTCCCCGCTGGATGATCCGCTCCGATACGGCATCAAGGCGCGTGCCCAGGCGAGAGAAAAACTCCAGCTCCTCAAACTGGCTGTATTCCAGCTTCAAGCGGGATGCCACCGTGCGGTAGGCCGGCCACTGGGTTTTGCCCCCCACGCGCGACACCGACTGGCCAATGTGCACCGCCGGGCGGATGCCCTTTTGAAACAGGCCGGCGCTCAAATAGACCTGGCCGTCGGTGATGGAGATCAGGTTGGTGGGGATGTAGCCGGAGATGTCCTCCGCCTGGGTTTCGGCGATGGGCAACGCCGTTAGCGATCCGCCGCCCCGCTCGGCCCGATAGCGGCCTGACCGCTCCAAAAGGCGCGCATGGGCGTAAAAGATGTCGCCGGGATACGCTTCCCGACCGGGCGGCCGACGCAAAAGGAGAGCCAATTCGCGATAGGCATCCGCATGTTTGGTCAGATCGTCGTAGACGATGAGCACGTCGCGGCCGCGCTCCACCCAATACTCGGCCTGGCTGGTAGCCGCGTACGGGGCCAGGTAGCGCAAGCCGGGGGCATCATCGCCGGACGCGACGACGACATGGGTGTACTCCAGCGCGCCTGTTTGCTCAAGCAGCTGAATGACCGAATCCGTCTGGGACCTTCGCTGCCCGATGCTGACGTAGACGCAGTAGACGCCGGTTCCCTTCTGGTTGAGGATGGTGTCCACGGCCAGCGTGGTCTTGCCTGTCTGGCGGTCCCCCAAGATGAGCTGCCGTTGCCCGCGGCCGATGGGAACCAGCGCATCCACCACCTTGAGGCCGGTGGCCAGGGGAACGCTCACCGGCGCCCGAGCCATGATGGGCGGCGCCTCCCGCTCCACGGGATACCACGCGGCGGCATCCACAGGCCCGCGCCCGTCCAAGGGCCGGCCCAACGGGTCGATTACCCGGCCGGCCAGACCGGGACCGGCCGGCGTGGCCGCGACCTTGCCGGTGGGCATGGCGCGGGCGCCGGCCAGCAACGCCGGCGCGCGATCGAGCACGATGGCCCCGATCGCGTCCGGCTCCAAGTCGTACACGAAAGCCCGGTATCCTCCGTCCAGCATCAGCAACTCGCCCGCCCGGGCCGCGGCCAGCCCCGCGATGCGGGCCACGCCGTCGCCCGCCTGCAACACCACACCCACCGAGCGGCGCCGCGGGCCGGGGCGTTGCAGAGCGCCGGCGCGGTGCAAAGCGTGAAGAGCGTGATCAATAGCCCGCTCAAGCATCCGGATGCGCCTCGCTCATGGACGGCGCTGCATCTGGCCACGCCGCCCGCGGCGCGAGCTTCGCGACGGCGTCTTTCTCCAGCTCCTCCAGGATGTCCCGGGCCGTCCAGGAGATAAAGGTACCGCCGCTTTCGATCTCAACTCCCAGCCCGAGAGCGGGATCGATCTGGAACTCCACCGCGGGCTTTCCGGCATGGCCCTGCGCAGGCCGGGAAACGGGGGCGCCGAACGCCATCCGGGCGGCCAGGGCGGCCAGCCGGGATTTTTGCTCCGGAGCCGGGCGAAAGCTGGTGCGCACCACCAGCTTGCCCGCGGCCGCCTGGCCCCGTTCCAGCAAGGGGGTGCCCCCCTGCTCCTCCCAGCGGGTTTCCAGCGTGTCGATGATCGCGTCCCCAAGCGACATCCCTGACAGCTGGGACAGGACGCGCCCGCTGGTCGCGCACACCTGTCGCACCAGCTTTTCCTGAATGGCCGCCACAAGCTCCGCCCGCTCCGCGGCCAAAGTTTCCGCAAACCGGCGCCGGGCCTCCTCGGCTTCCCGGGCCGCGGCCTCCAGCAACCGGGCCCGTTCCTGGCGGGCTTCTTCCCGGGCTTGCTCAAGCAGCCGCCCGCGCTCCCGCTCCAGCTCCGCCTGTTGTTCCCGGTAGGCGGCCAGCGCCTGCTGCGCTTCGGCCTGCATCGCCTCCGCCTCCTGAATCCGCCGGCGCACCTGGTCTTCCCGGGCCTTGATCATGCCCTTGACGGGACGGTACAGAAAACGGTTGAGCAGCCAGACCAGCACCGCGAAATTGATGATCTGCGCCACAATGACGGTGACATCCAGGCCCAAGACTTCCCCTCCCCGTCCGGACTCCGGCGGCTCACGGAGTGGCCAGCGCCACCGCGTAGTTCCAGAACGGATTGGCAAAGATGAGGATCATGGACAGCACGAAGCAGTAGATGGCCGTCGATTCCACCATGGCCAGGCCCACAAACAGCGTGCGGGTGATGGTGCTGGACGCGTCGGGCTGCTGGGCGATGGCCTGCAACGCTTCGCTGACGGCTCGACCCTGGCCCAGGGCCGGCGCAATGGAGCCGATGGCCATGGTCAGCCCCGCGGCCGCGATGGACACTGCTGCGATCAAGGGCAAATACGCCTCCACGCTTACTCCTCCCCTGACTGTGATGAACCCGCCCCGCCCGGCCGCTGCCCCTGACGCCGGCGCTCGATCCGCACCGCGGAGGCGATGTACACCATGGCGAGGACAGCAAAGATGTAAGCTTGAATCATACCCGTCAACAGCCCGAAGAGCTGCATGATGACGGGAAAGAACAACGGCGCGACGGAAAGGAGGATGGCGCCGATCACCGTGCCGCTCATCATGTTTCCGAACAGGCGTGCCGCCATCGCCACCGTGCGGGACACGTCGCCGATGATATTAAAGGGCAGCAAAAACGGCGTCGGTTGCACGTAGGTGGCCAGCCAGTGGCGGATGCCCCGGCGGCGGATGGCGAAATACGGTACGGCGAAAAACACGCACACCGCCAGGGCCACGGTGGTCTCCAGCTGGGCGGTGGGGGGATGGTAGAAGGCAAACCCCGCGTGTCCCCAGCTGAAGGTCGGCAAAAGGCCCAGCAGGGCGGCGGCGGCCACAAACAAAAACAGCGTCCCGACAAAGGGCGTGTACGGGTGGTGCCGCTCCTCGGCCACCTCGACGATCTGCGCCTCGATGGTTTCCATCACCAGTTCCAGCCCGTGCTGCCAAGGGGACAGGAGAGGATCGCGGCGCATGCGCCGGGTTATCCACCACGCCCCGCCGGCGAGCACCGCCATGACGAACCACGTGTTGAACATGAGCTCCCAGAAACCGAGCTTTAACCGAACGTCCATGCTGGCTTGCCGCCCTCCTCCCGCCGCCTTCGCCGCGGTCTTCCGGCGCCGGCGCTCATCCCGCCTGTTCCGGCCGCCCCACGACGCGGGCCAAAACAAGCCGTCGACCGATCAAGATACCCGCCAGGCACATCCCCGTCGCCATCAACCTTCCCCCGGCCACCAGCCAGACGCCGCCAAGAAGCAAAGCCAGCCGCAACGCAAATGAGACCACAAAGAAGGGACCCGGCCATCTCACCTGCGCCACCCGGCGGCTCGTCCACCACAGGCCGGCAAAGTATGCCAGGCCCAGCCCAACACCGGCCGCCAGGGGAACCAGCCCGTTTTCCCAGAAGAAACGCGCGCCCACCGTCACCCCGTCCGACCACCCCGCCGGGCCATGTCATCATCCTCTTCCGCGGTCCCCGAGCTGCCCGCGGCGCCGGTTTCGCCGTCAGGACCGCCTTCGGCCTCTTCCTGCAGCCTCAGCCAGCGCCACACGTTGAGCCCCCCGAGGACAATCCCGGCCACCAGCAGGGAAAGGGTGTAGCGGGTGCCGCCGCCCAGCCGGGCGTCGAGCCACAGGCCCAGCGCGACGCCCAGAAGGGTCGGGACGGCGATGGACCAGCCCACCATGCCGAAGCTGGCCAGGCCAAACCAGAAGCCCTTGACCCCTTCGCGGCGAAACCGGCGCTGGCGGGCTTCCTGGCTGGCCACCTCCCGGCGGAACCGCTCCCGGTCCCGGCGCAGCGCGTCCCGGCCGCCTTTCTCAGGGGGCGGGCCGGTCAGGTCACCCATTCCAGCAGCTCCTTGACCAGGTGCGATTCCAGCTGAAACAGCACCCGGCGGATGTGCCGCTCCTGCTCCTCTTCGGCAGCGAACACTGTCTCAAGCCGGTCGGGCAGCGCTTCCAGGCGGTCGGCCACAATCCCGTGCCGGGTCGTCACCATCACCTGGTCGCCTTTTTTGACCAGCACACCGCCGTTCACGGCAAAAAAACGCTCGGACCCGTCCTCCAGCACCGCCGACAGGATGGACGGCGCGAGCACTGTGACGAAGTCGATATGATGCGGCAGGAAACCGCGGGATCCGCCGGCCCCCCGGGCGACCACCTTTTGCACGCGCCCTCGAAACAGCTGTCCCTGGGGCATGAGCACCGAGAGGATCATGCCACCGCCCCCGGCCGGGCCGTGCGCAAGAGCGCCTGCCGCCGTTCCTCGGCTTCCTCGATGGATCCGATCATATATAATGCCTGCTCGGGGTAATCGGCGAACTCGTCGTCCAGGATGCGCCGGCAACCGGCGATGGTTTCTTCCCGCGAGACATACCGGCCCGGCTGGCCGGTGAAATGCTCCGTGCTGAAGAAGGGCTGCGTCAGAAACCGCTCCAGGCGCCGGGCCCGGTTGACCAGCATCTGATCTCGCTGCGACAGCTCCTCCAGGCCCAGCATCGCGATGACGTCTTTCAGTTCTTCGTACTCGGCCAGGGTCTGGCGCACCCGGTTGGCCACCCGGTAATGCTCCTCGCCCACCAGGTGGGGCGCCAGCATTTGGGAACTCGATGCCAGCGGGGACACAGCCGGGTACAACCCTTCGGCCGCCCGCTTGCGGGAAAGCACGATGGAAGCGCTCAAATGGCTGAAAGTGTGGGCCGCGGCCGGGTCGGTGAGGTCATCCGCGGGCACATAGACGGCCTGAACCGACGTGATGGAACCGCGAGGGCTGTTGGAGATCCGCTCTTGCACGGCGGACAGCTCCGAGCTCAGGGTCGGCTGGTACCCGACGCGGGAGGGAAACCGCCCCAGAAGGCCGGACACTTCCTGACCGGCTTGAATGAACCGGAAGATGTTGTCCACCAGCAAAAGGACGTTGCGGCCTTCCACATCCCGGAAATATTCGGCGATGGTCAGGGCGGTATGCCCGACGCGAAACCGCGCCCCGGGAACCTCGTTCATCTGTCCGAAGACGAGGACCGTTTGGGAGAGCACCCCCGCATCCCGCATGTCCCGGTACAGCTCCTCGCCTTCCCGGGACCGCTCGCCGATGCCGCAGAATAAGCTCACCCCTTGGTGGGCGCTGGCCACGTTTTTGATCAATTCCGTCAGCAGGACCGTCTTGCCGACCCCCGCGCCGCCGAACAGGCCCGCCTTGCCGCCTCGCTCCAGGGGAGCCAGCAAGTCGATGGCCTTGATGCCGGTTTCCAGCACCCGGTCGGTCAACGGACGGCTGCGGGCAAACGACCGGTCCCGGCCCTCCTGGTAGCGGTGGATGGACCACCGGTCGCCGGCCTCCACCGGCCCCCGGCCGTCGATGGGCTCGCCAAACACGTTCACCATGCGCCCCAGCAGCGCGCGGGAAACCGGTACCGTGAGGGGGCTGCCCGTGTCGCGCACCCGTTGCCCCCGGCGCAGCCCCAGCGTGGAGGCCAGCGCGACGGCGCGCACCGTCCGACCGTCAAGATGCAGGACCGTTTCCGCGGGCACCTCGCGCCCATCATCCGTCTCGATGGACAGCAGGTGAAGGAGCGGCGGCAGGCCTGCGGGGAATGCCACATCCACTACGGGACCGCGCACGCCCACCACCCAACCGCTTTCGGGCGCCGCCCGCACAGGCGGCCCCTTCCTTGGGAGGTCAAAGGTTCCGCCCCTCACGGCTTACGCTCCTGCTTTCGCTCCGCCACGGATGCGCATCTACTGCCGCTGGTGAATCCCTTCTTCTTTCTGCAGCCGCTGTCCTGCTGCCGGCCGCGCCCCGGGCGTTGCGGGCCCGGCCTTGAAGCCCCTTGTGATCGTTTTCTTCGGCCGGTCCGGCTATGTACCCGTCAAGCGTCCTTCCAGGACGGGCGACGCTTTTCCAAAAACGCGCACATCCCCTCCTGGGCGTCATGGGCCAAGGAGTTGAGGGTCATCACTTCCTTCGTATATGCGTAGGCCTGCTGCTGAGGCATCTCCACCTGTCGGTAAAAGGCTTGCTTGCCCAGGGCGACCACGTACGAGCTGGCGGAAGCGATCTTTTCGGCCAGCCGCCGGGTTTCCGCTTCGAGTTCTTCGTCAGGCACGACGCGGCTGACAAGACCGTGAACCAAGGCTTCCTGGGCAGATATGGGCTCACCGGTCAAGAGCATCTCCATGGCCTTTTTGCGGCCCACGACCCGGCTGACAGCCACCATAGGGGTAGAGCAGAACAAGCCGATGTTTACACCCGGTGTGGCAAACCGCGCGCTGTTCCCGGCCACTGCCACGTCGCACGTGGCCACCAGCTGGCAGCCGGCCGCCGTGGCCACGCCGTGCACCTGGGCGATTACCGGCTGGGGAATGGACTGAATGGTGTCCATTAGCTGGGTGCACGTGTCGAAGACTTCCCGCAAGAAATGGGCCGAAGCGCCCACCAATTCGGTCAAGTCGTGGCCCGCGCAAAACGCCGGCCCCGCCCCCCGCAAGATCGCGACTCGCATTCGCCGGTCCGCACCGATGCGACGAAAAGCGTCGATGAGTTCCCGCATATGGGCCAGGGACAGCGCGTTGCGCTTGTGGGGCCGGTTCATGGTGACCAGGGCAATCCCGTCCCCGCTCGACACCTCGATGTGCTCGTACGTTTCCAGCGGCGCCCCCAGCACCGCCAAACCCCCCCTTTCGCATTGGTTCAGACGGTCAAGTACCGGCCGACCGATTTGTCGTCGGCCAAAAGCTCGGCCACCGTTCCTTCCCGCCGGATGGTGCCTTTGTGGATCATATACCCCCTGTTGGCCAGCATGGCGGCGAATCTCACGTTTTGCTCAGCGAGCAAGATCGCGATCCCTGCTTCCGCGATGGTGGCGATCCGGGAAAGGAGATGTTCGACCACCACCGGCGCCAACCCGTCGGTCGGCTCGTCGAGCAAGATCAAGGCCGGATTGGCCAATAGAGCCCGGGCGATGGCCAGCATCCGCTGTTCCCCGCCGCTGAGCAGGCTGCTCAACTGCCGGCGGCGATCCGCGAGCACGGGAAACAGTTCGTAAATCTCCTCCCGGCTTCGCGGACAGGCGTGGGCGGCCTCGGCCACCTCAAGACTCTCGTCCACCGTCAGGCCCGCAAACATGCGCCGGTCTTGAGGGACGTAGGCGATTCCCGCCCGGGCTCGCCAGTAGGGCGGGCGGCGGGTAATGTCTTGACCTTGCCAGCGGATCGTTCCGCGCCTTGGACGGAGGTGGCCCATGAAGGTGCGCAGCGTCGTAGTCTTGCCCGCTCCGTTTCGGCCTACCAGGGCCACCACCTCGCCCTTGCCCACTGCCAGGGTAATGCCGTGGAGGATCCGGCTTGAACCGATCGCGGCGTGCACGTCATCCGCGGCCAGCAAAGGTTCCACCCAAGTATACCTCCTTGACGGTCGGGTTGCGGCGGATGTCCTCCGGCGGACCGTCCGCCAAGACGCGGCCCTGATGCAGGACGACGACCCGGTCGGCCATCGAGAACACGATGTCCATGTCGTGCTCGATGAGCACCATCGTTACCCCCTCGGACGCCGCCACGTCCCGCAACGTACCGATGACCCGGTCGGTCTCGCCCGGGGCTAACCCCGCCGCAGGCTCATCGAGCAAGAGCACCCGGGGTTCGGTGGCAAGCGCCATGGCCACCTCCACCAGCTTCTGATCCGCGTGCGACATCATGCGGCACGGGCGGTCGGCGTCCCCGGCCAAGCCGACCCGCTTGAGCATCGCGAAGGCTGTTTGCCGTGCCGGGTGGCGGGCGTGATCCGGCCAAAACCGGGCGGTGTGGTTTTGCCGGGCCAGGCAAGGCAACAAGACGTTTTCGAGGGCCGTTAAGTCCGGGAAAACGCTGGTGATCTGAAACGTGCGGGCAAGCCCGGCCCGGACGATGGACGCGGGTGGCCACCCGGTGATGTCCTGCCCGGCCAAGTACACGCGCCCCTCATCGGGGGCGGCAGCGCCCGTCACCAGATGAAAAAATGTCGTCTTGCCCGCCCCGTTGGGCCCGATGACCGCCGTGAACTCTCCCTCCCTCACCTCAAGGTCGATGCCGTCCACTGCCCGGACGCTGCCAAAGTGCTTGCGCAATCCTTCGATCTTCAAGACGACGTCCATTCACACCGCCTCTTCCGCACCAGCCCGCGCGGGGGCCGTTTCCTGACCGGTCCCTTGTTTCTTCATCGCCCACAAGGCGCCGCCGACGCCGCCGGGAAGAAACAGGACCAGCAAAACCACCGCGGTGCCCACCAAAAGGGGCCAGTATTCGGTCTCCGACGCCACGAAGTCTTTTAGCAGCGTCATCAGCGCCGCCCCCAGCACCGGACCGCCGAACACCTGGGGACCGCCCAGAAGCGTCATCATCACCGCTTCCGCCGATCGCATCCAATCGGACAGGTCTGGGGTGATGGTACCCTGGTAGGGTGCAAACAGCGCTCCGGCCAAACCGCAAAACAGTCCCGACACGGTGAAGGCGGCCAACCGGTAACGGCCCATGGGTACGCCCAGGTAGTCCACGCGGCGGGCGTTGTCCCGCACCGCCTGGAGCGTCAATCCCAACGGCGAGCGGGTAATGCGCCACAGGACGTAAAGGGCCGCCGCCACCACTGCGAGGGCAAAGTAGTAGAAGTGCAACGTCGGCGCAAGGGCTACCTCCGCCAAGCCCAAATGGAGCGGCGGGCGAGGGATGCCGCCGATGCCGTCAGACCCCCCGGTCACCTCCCGCCACCGCCAGATCACGACGAAGATCAGCTGGCCGAACGCCAAAGTGACCATGGCGAAGTAGATCTCGTCCCGGCGCACGCACAAATACCCGACGACGAGGGCAACCGCCGCGGCCAGAAGGGCCCCGACCGCAAGGGCCAGCGGAAGGGACGGCCACGGGCCTTTGAGCCACAGCGCGCTTGTATACGCCCCGACGGCGAAATACGCCGCCTGGCCGAACGACAACAGCCCCGTGTAACCGAACAGCAAATTGAACGCCGCGGCGAACAGGGCGAGAATCAGAATCTCGGTGAGGAGATGCACGTGGAATTCTCCTAGCCCTAGCGGCAGCACCGCCGCCGCGGCAAGCAACACGAGCCAAGCAACGACGCTCCGGTCCATGATCAGGCCCCTCCCTTGCCCAAAAGACCCCGGGGCCGCAATACAAGCACCAGCGCCATCGCGAGAAACATGAACGCCATGTTCCACTCAGGAACGGCCAGAAGGCCGAACGAGTTGAGCTGCCCAACCAAAAGCGCCCCGAGGGCCGCCCCGCCCAGGCTCCCCAGGCCCCCGATGACCACCACCGCGAAGGCGTACAACATCGTCTCCAGCGCCTCCGGGGCCGAGGTGGCCATCAACGTGCCCATGAGCACCCCGCCGAAGGCGGTCAGAAACGTGCCCAAGGTGAAGACAGCCGTGTACACCAGCGGCACGTTGATCCCGAGGGACGCCGCCATCTCCCGGTCTTCGGCACACGCCCGGATGATCCGCCCCGGTCGGGTGTGGTTGAGCAGCATCCACAAGAGCGCCCCGAGTGCCACCGCGGCGCCGATGCTGAACAGGTACGACACCGGGTACACGATGCCGAAAAGCTCCACCGCACCCCTCAGCGCTGGTGGCTCCGGCAGGATTTTGTAGTCGACGCCCCATCCGATCTTGAACAGATCGTGCAGAATGAGGACGACCCCGAACGTCAAAATGAGCACGTACGTCGGGTGCCGCCCGTACATCGGGCGAAGCAACGCCACTTCCATTCCCGCGCCGAATGCGGCCACAAGCAGTGGCGCCACAAGCAGCGCCACCCACCAGTTGTCCCACCAGGAAAGCACTGTGAGGGCCACATAGACCCCGGCGATGTGGATGGCCCCGTGGGCCAAATTGAGCACCCGCATCACCCCGAAGATCAGGGACAATCCCACCGCCACCAGGAACATGTGGGACGCCTGGCTCAACCCGTTGAGGAACAATGTGGCGTACAGCTGCCAGTCGATGCCGCCGGCGCTCCCGGCGCCGGCGGCCACGTCCATCGCTCCATGCAAGGACCCGGCTTGCTCCATGCCGATCATGGCTAGCAACCCGTCCATCGGTGATCCCGGCCTTTCCTCACGCGCCGACGATGTACCGGTAATATCCGGGCCGCTCGCCGCTTTTCCGAAGTTTCAGCACATCGTCGACGCTGGGCGTAATCTCTTCCCCGCTCGCCCACTGCATATCGGTGAGGCGCCGCCGGAAGGGCAGGTCGGGAGCGGCCGCGGTGCGTCCCCACGCCATGTCGTGCACCACCTGGTGGTCTTCGGCCCGCAAATACCCTGTCAACCCGGGAAAGTCAACTTCTATCCCTTCCAGCGCTGCGATGAGCTCGGCGGTTTCCGTAGTTCCCGCCAGCTCGGCCGCCTTCTTGAACGTCCAGACGGCCGCGTACGTGGCGTGAGCTGTCGAGTGGGGATACTCTCCAAACCGGGCGTAATACGTCTCGACAAACGTCCGGTTGGCCGCCTCCCGGCCGGCTTTAGGCGTCTCAAACCAATACCCGTGGGCGTTGCTGTGCACATTCTCCGGAACTTCCTCGCCCAGCGCGTACAGGACGTCCAGCGCCAGGGCTGCCGGCGAGAAGAGCGCCACCCTGTCGAGAAACCGGAACCGCTGCATCTGCCGGAGCAAATTGACGGCATCTCCGCCCCACATGGCGCTCAGCACAGCGTCCGGCCTGGCCGCCCGCAGGCGGGTGATGTGGCTCGTGAAATCCGGTGCGCCGAAGGGAGGCCACGCCTGGATATCGAGGATCTCGATGTCGGGCCTAAGCTGCTTGAGGACGCTGATGAACGCCCCCCACGTCTCGTAGCCATACGAGTAATTGGGGGCGATGACCGACCAGCGGCGGTACGGAAACTGGGCCGCGTACCGGGCACCGGCCATGCCTTCCTGGTCGGAGTTGCTGTGAACCCGGAAGATGTACTTGTTGAACCTTTGGACCGTGGCTTCCGCGGTCGTCGCGCAAGAGCAGATCAGCACCTTGTTCAACGCCGGCAGCTGCTCCAAGATAGAGAGCAGCACCCCACTGTGGTTGACGCCGATCAAGACGTCCACCCGGTCTTCCAGGGTGAGCTTGCGGGCGCGGCGGGTGCCGACATCCGGTGCGGAGGCGTCATCCTCCACGATCAGCTCAACCGGGCGGCCCAAGATTCCACCGGACCTGTTGATCTGGTCTACCGCGAGCTGCGCCCCGTCCCGCAGCACCCGTCCCCAAACGCTTACGGCCCCCGTCAGCGATCCGATGGCGCCGATTTTCACCGGCCGGGCCACGGCCGCCCGGGCCAGCGTGCCAAAGACGGTCGCCGGCGCAGCCAGCAGCGCCGCGGCCGACGCGCTGCGCCGCAAAAATTCTCGGCGGCTGAAACCGCTGCTGGGCTTGGCCGGATCTTGCCAACTCGTCACGTTCGCCACGGCCGTCGTAGCCGTCCTGGTCGTCGTGAAAGAGCTCTTGCTCGTCTTGCTCATCTCAACTCAGCTCCCTTCGCCTTGTGCGTTGCCATAGGCTTTGGCCTCGGCCTTCAAAATGCGCCGCAGCGTTTTGCCCGAGGCGCTGCGGGGGATCTCCTTGACAAACTCGACCTCCGCCGGCACCTTAAACCGGGCCAACCGAGCCCGGAGATGAGCCATGAGCTCGCCGGCAGAAACCCGGGCGCCGGATTTGACCACCACATACGCCTTCGGGACTTCGCCCTTGTCCGGATGAGGAATCCCGACCACCGCCCCGTCGGCCACCGCCGGGTGGGTGTGCAGCACCTCCTCGACCTCCCTCGGGTACACCTTCTCGCCGGCGACGTTGATCATGTCTTTCATCCGGTCGACAATGAAGACGTAACCGTCTTCGTCCATCCGGACGATGTCCCCGGTCTTGAACCACCCGTCCGGGGTGATGGCCTGGGCGGTCGCCTCCGGGCGCCTCCAGTACCCCATCATCACGGCGGTGCCCCGGGCCCACAACTCCCCGACCTCGCCGGGCGGCAGCTCAGTGCCGTCCGGTGCCACCACCTTAAGTTCGGTGTCCCCCATCGCCTTGCCGCACGAGCCCAGCCGGGTGTGGCGGTAGTGGGTGGTGGTGATCACCGGCGACGTCTCGGTGAGCCCGTACGACTCCGCGTACTGAATGCCGAAGTCTTCCCGGAGTCGCTCGATAAGCTCCACCGGGGTCGGCGCGGCCGCCGAATGGGCGACCGCAACCGACGCGAGCGCCTCCCGGGCTCCTGGGGCCCGCAGCATGAACCGGTACATGGCCGCCACGCCGAGGAACTGCGTAGCCGCCTCTGCCCGAACCAGCTCCAAGGCCGGGCCGGTTTGGAACCGCCGCATGATGATAGCCGTCCCCCGGGCCCAGAAGATGGCCAATGCCCCGTTGATGAGCCCCCAGCAGTGAAACAACGGCGCACCGATGGCAAGTCGGTCGTCGGGCCCGTAGTGGATGGCCGCGAAGCGGGTGGCGTTGTCCGCGACGTTCCGGTGGGACAGCATGACGCCCTTGGGGGCGCCGGTCGTGCCCGACGTGTACATGAGGGTCGACAGGGAACCCGGATCCGTGTCGGCTCGGACCGCCGATCCCGCTGCCACCCCCGTGAGAAACGCGGCGAACGACGTCGTCTGCGGCCTTGCCCACCGGGCGGGCCACGGCCCGTCGCCGGGAGCGGAAACGATCAGCACCCTCTCGAGGGTTCCGGGCAAGTCCTGCCGCCCGGCCAGCATCCGCCAGCGGGCGGCGTCGGTAATGAGCACCCGGGTTTCCGAGTCGGCCAGGATGAAGGCCGCCTCAGGCCCTTGAAGGGTGCCGTTAACGATGTTGGTCACATGACCTGCCCGGGCCGTGCCAAGGTAGCTGATGATCAGCTCCGGAACGCTCTCCGTGAAGATCGAGACGACGCTTGGCCTGGGCAAGTCCAGCGAGTGCAAAGCCGCGGCAAATCGGTCGATGGTCGCATCCAGCTCCGCGTACGTCCACTCCCGCCCCTCAAACACGAGAGCCCGCCGTTCCCCTGCCGTCTGGGCGGGAATGCCAACGAGATCGGCTATGTTGGAAACCGCTCTGGACATTTGGCTGTCCTCCTTTCCGGAAAAAGGCAGCAAAAAAGCCTCTCCGCAGAGGAGAGGCGACACAACACAGCCCGTCCGCACCCCCCTCTCATCTCTCAGGACCTTCGGTCCTGCAGGACTTGGCACCATTGCAGCAAATGAGCTGCCGGTTGCCGGGCTTCATCGGGCCAGTCCCTCCGCCGCT
>JACDOI010000045.1 GCA_017656145.1 Bacillota bacterium
TTGGGGCTCTCTTATTATGACTCGGGGGATTTCCAGAAATCGAGAGAACTGGCTTCGTTGACCGCGGTAACGACGTAGTACACCGCCCGGGGCTGACCGGGCGGCAACGGGTCATCCGGCGGGCTATCGGCCAGCGAGGTCGTGCCTTGGTCTACCTCCGCGTGGAGCTCGTAGCGTCCCAAGGGGTCGTGCTTCCGGTAGATCCGATAGGCGATCACGCTTGTATCCGGTGCCGGATCCCATTGCAAGAAGATGAGACCGTCCTCCCAACGGGCGGTCAAGTTGGGTGGCGGAGGGGGAGGGCCGGCCGGTCCCGCATCGATGATGACCTGGCCGGTGCCCGGCCGCCAGAGGACGGCGGCGGTTTTCCCGGGCAACACCGTTACGGGTACCCAGTAGCCGCTGTACACCATTTTGTAACTGTGAAAGCTATCCGCGTAAAAGTCGACCTTGAAGTCGTAGCTGCCAGGATCCGCCTCCACGTCGGCCTCGAAGCGGGCCGTACCGGGCACCCGCTCCAGGTCATAGGTCTGGCCTGAGCTTAGGTGCAGCCGGGCCTTGTACGACTCGGCCTCAAGGGGCAGCCCGGCGATGTCGATGGTGAGCCGCAGCCGGCCCGGCTGTGGCGCGAGGACGACGGATGCCGTTGTCGTCTTGTCCTTCTCGACGTAGACGGTGCCCCCGCCCGCGAAGACCGTGTCCCCGTCATGGTCCACCACGGCGATGTGGACGTTCCACACGCCGACGTACAGGTTTTCCACCGTCACCGAGACTTTTCCGTCTTGAACCGGTGCCCGCCGCTCCACCCGGTGGCGGTCCTGAGTCAGCGAAATCTCGGCCGTCTCCGGCTCGACGTCGCTCGCGGCCAAGGAGGACAGATTGGCGCTCAGGACGACCTGACCCGTGTCGGGCCCGAGCGGGGGAAACGGCGACCGGCACCCGGCGGCCGCCGCTGCGAGGAGAGCGAGCCATACCGCCGGGAGAGAGCGCGCAAACGCTGTCGTCACGGTTGTCGCCTCCGGCAGCTGACGGGCACGGATGGCTGGCGCTCGTCGAAGCGATCGTACAAGAACCGGACGGGAGAGGCTACCCGCAAAGAGGATGAACCTGGGCGAAACAGGTTCCCGCCGGTTTTCGGCCGGCGTGGCGAGCGGGGCCGGCCCAAGGCGCGGCCGGACGAAGGCGAAGAAAACGAAAGACCGGCAACCCTCCGGGGCTGCCGGTCCGGCGACTGCCAGGCGCTGGGGGACGCCCGGAACAGGACTCCAGGACTACTTCTGGAAAAACGCGCGGTTCTTCTCGATAAAGGAGCGCCACTTCTCCGGCACGTCATCCTCCGGGAAGATGGCTTCCACCGGGCACTCGGGTTCGCAAGCGCCGCAGTCGATGCACTCGTCGGGATCGATGTAGTACTGATCCTCACCCTCGTGAATGCAGTCCACCGGGCAAACCTGCACGCAGGCTGCATCCTTCGTGCCGATGCAGGGCTCCGTGATAACAAACGCCATTGGGGGTACTTCCCTCCTCGCCGTTGACTGGCAACCGATGGAACACTATACTTACAATCAAAGGATACCCAGTTTGCCGGGCTTTGTAAACCCCTGTCCGGCCGAGCGCCCCGGTTGGATGCTGTTTTCCCACATCCCGGCCGGAGGCCGGAGGAGACGACTGCCGGACATGATCGCCGCTGCAGTGTTCCGCGGCCTCCGCAAAGGCTTGCACACCACCTTGACCCTGGCGAAGGCCGTTGTTCCCGCGTACGTCGCCGTTTCCCTCCTCGCCCGCACGCCTGTCCTGGACTGGCTGGGCGGCCTGGCAACGCCGTGGCTTTCAGTGCTCGGCCTGCCGGGCGAAGCGGCTTTGCCCTTGCTCCTCGGCATGTTTGTCAGCTTGTATTCGGGTATCGGCGCCCTGGCCTCCCTGGAGCTTGGGGCTCGGGAGGCGACTATCGTGGCCGTCGTCCTGGGCGTCGCCCATTCCTTGGTGATCGAAACCGCGGTGACCCGGCAGATCGGCGTGGCCTCGCGGTTTCCGCTAACGTTGCGGATCGGACTTGGGCTTGCCATGGGGGCCTTACTGCACCGGGTGTGGGGAGGCTGAGGATCGGATGAGTGCCGTAATGAACGTACTGGGCGAGACGTCGCTGGGCGCGGCCCAGGCCGTGCTTGGCATCGGCGCGGTGGTCGTGCCCCTGATGATCGCCGTCGAGGTTCTCAAGGCGCTGAACGTGTTTCAACGGTTGTCCGATTGGCTTGCCCCCGCCGCCCGGGGTCTCGGCTTGTCGGCCAACGCGGCGTTTCCGCTGGTGGCCGGCGCGGTCCTTGGCCTATCGTATGGCAGCGGCCTCATCATCGACAGTGCCCAGGAGGGGCGCTTGGACCGCCGGGACGCGTACTTGCTCACGGCCTTTTTAGCCCCGTGCCACGCGGTGTTCGAGGATACGCTCATCTTTGTTCCATTAGGGGCCAACCCGTGGGTTGTGCTGAGCATGCGCTTTGCGGCCGCGGTGGCGGTCACGCTCGTCGCGGGCCGGCTCTGGGCGATGCGAGAACGAGCAGGCCGGGGCTTGAGGGACCCGGCGCTGGGTAAGGAGGACCGGGTTTGAGCACGGATTCGCAGACGTATTTGGACGTGGCGGTCCGCGCGGCCAAGGCCGCGGGAGAGATTCTTCTGGCCCATCGGGGCCGGGTGACCGTCGAGCGGAAGGCGGGTTTCCGCGACCTGGTCACCGAGGCGGACCGTTTGGCCGAGGCGGCAGCCTCCCGGACGATCCTGGAGGCGTTCCCCGACCACAGCCTGCTCGGGGAAGAGACCGGCGAGCATCAAGGGCAAAGCACCTGGCGGTGGCTGGTGGACCCGCTCGATGGGACGACCAACTACGCCCACGGGCTGCCCCACTTCGCGGTTTCCGTCGCGCTGGTGGGCCAGGACGGACCCGTTGTGGGCGTGGTGCACTTGCCCGCCTTGGGCGAGACGTACTCCGCGGCCCGGGGCCGGGGCGCCTGGTGCAACGGCCGGAAACTGTCGGTTTCTGCCGCCTCCTGCTTGGAAGACTGCCTGCTGGTGACGGGGTTTCCTCACGATCTTTCCCCCGGCCGGCCGACGAATTTGGACCATATGGAAGCGCTGGTCCGCCGTTCCCGGGGCGTGCGGCTGGTGGGCGCGGCGGCCATCGACCTGGCGTACGTGGCCGCGGGGGTCTTCGATGCCTACTGGGATCTGTCCAACCACGCGTGGGATGTAGCCGCAGGCGTTCTTTTGGTGGAGGAGGCGGGCGGCCGTGTTTCCGACATGGCGGGCGGGCGGTTGGACTTGTTTCGCCCAAGACTTCTGGCCAGCAACGGGCAAGTTCACGACGAACTGCTGCGGGTGTTCGCCGCGGGGCAGATCGATTAATTCCGGACGCGTGCCGGCCTCTCCCGCCCGGGGCCGGTGAGTATGAGGAGGAGCGCCCGTGATCAAGGAACTGTTTGCGCCGCTTGCGACCGGGATGATCGTCGGCGGCGTGTTCGCCCTTTTGAAGCTCCCCATCCCGGCGCCGCCGACGCTGAGCGGCGTCGCCGGCATTCTCGGCATCTTGTTCGGATACCAGCTCATGCACCGGTTCTTGGGGTGAGCCCTGTGGGTGCCGGTTCTGGACAGCTCGCGGGCCAAGTGGCCATAGTGACGGGCGCCTCCCGGGGCATTGGCCGGGCCGTGGCCCTGGCGCTGGCCCAAGAGGGGGCCCAGGTGGCGATCAACTACCGGGAACAGGCGAAGGCCGCGCACGAGGTCGCGGCCGCGATCCGGGAGATGGGTTCCGATGCGATCTCCATCCGGGCCGACGTTCGCCGGGAGGCCGATTGCCGGGAACTTGTGGAAACCGCTGTGGCCCGCTGGGGAAAAGTGGACATCTTGGTCAACAACGCCGGCACCGCGCTGCACCGGCTGCTCATCGACACGACGCCGTCCGAATGGGAGACGGTGATGGCCGTTCACTTGGGGGGCGCATTCCACTGCACCCGCGCGGCGCTGCCCTACATGATCCGGGCAGGACGGGGCCGGATCATCAACATGAGTTCGGTCTGGGGGCAAGTCGGTGCGGCCAATGAGGTAGCCTACTCCACCGCCAAGGCGGGCCTCATTGGGTTTACCCGGGCGCTGGCCAAGGAGGTGGCCCGGGCGGGCATTACGGTCAACGCCGTCGCCCCGGGTGTCATCGAAACCGACATGCTGGGCGAATTGTCGGAGGAGGAGCGGGCCCAGCTGGCCGAGTCGTTGCCGCTGGGGCGCCTGGGGCGCCCCCAGGACGCGGCGGCGGCCGTCGTATTTCTCGCCTCGCCGGCCGCAGCCTACGTGACCGGCCAGGTCATTTGTCCCAACGGCGGGATGGCCATGTAGGGGCAAGGTGAGCAGCCTGGCTGTCGCAGGGACCGGCGGGTCGGCCGACAGCGGGGAGGGAGGCGCGTGGTTCCAATGGAGAAGGCGTTTATGGATCCGGTCCACGGGATCATCCGCCTGCGGGAGCGGTGGCTGCTGGAGCTGGTGGATGCGCCCGAGTTCCAGAGATTGCGCCGGATCCGCCAGCTTGGCACGTCGTTCGGTACGTACCACGGTGCGGAGCACACCCGCTTCGGCCACAGCCTGGGGGCGCTCTACGTCATGGAGCGCATCCTCGCGCGCTTTGCGGAAGTAGCCGGCCCGGTTCCCGAGGAGGCGGCTGTCGTAGCCCGGGCGGCCGCCTTGTTGCACGATGTGGGCCACGGCCCGCTGTCCCATGCCCTTGAGGACGTGCTGACGCCAGGCGTGCGGCATGAGGAGTGGACGAGACGGATACTCCTGGACGATACGCAGCTCAACCGGAAGCTGAAGGCCATCGAACCGTCCTTGCCCGAACGGATCGCCGCCGCCATCACCGGGCGATCGGATCCGCCGTGGGTGAGCGCGCTGGTGTCGAGCCAGCTCGACGTGGACCGGATGGACTACCTGCTGCGGGACGCCCTGTTCACCGGCGCCGACTACGGCCGGTTTCAGCTGGACCGCATCGTGCACACGCTGGCGCTCGAGGGGGACCGGGTAGTCATTCGCCACAAAGGCCTCCAGGCCGCGGAGGAGTACGTCCTGGCCCGCTATTTCATGTACTGGCGGGTGTACCTGCACAAGACGACCCGGGGCCAGGAAGCGCTGCTTCGGGCCATCGTCCGCCGGGCCCAGCGCAGGCCGGGGATGCAAAGCCCCCTGGCCCGGCTCTGGAGCGGCTCCCCTTCTCTTGGCGATTTCCTCGCAGTCGACGATGCCGACTTGATCGTCGCCTTGAAAGGGTGGGCGGAGGATCCCGATCCGGTGCTCGCGGACTTGAGCCGCCGGTTTCTCGACCGCCGGCTGCTGAAGCCGGTGTTTCCGACGCCGGTGCCGGCCGTGCCGCCGGAAGCGCTGGCGTCGGCGGCGGAGGTCGTGGCCGGGATGGGCTACGATCCGGAAAGTTACTGTCTGCTCGACTCAGCGGCCGATGTGCCCTATGATCCGTACATCGCGAGCGGGCGGGGCGGGCCGATTCTCGTCTCGATGCCGCAAGGGCCGCCCGTTGAGATTTCTCATCTCTCCTCGCTCATCCGGGCCTTGGCCGGCCAAAGGCTCGCGGCCGCCAACCTGTATGTGCCCGCCGAATGCCGCACCCTTGTCCGGCGAGCCGTCGGGTCCCTCGTGAGTGAATAGACGGAAGGCCGGACATACTACGGCAGGAAATTTCGCACCCCCTGTGGAAGGAATTAGGAAGCACCAACCTGCCGCGGGGTGTGCCGAAGTGTGTGGGGGATACCATGGCGCGGCGTCGGCGATCCTGTCAACCGAAATATGGGCGGCAGGTGCGGTTTGCCCTGCTATTGTGGTTGTTTAGTGCGACGGCGGTACCCTTTGCGGCCACGGCTGCCGACGGGGGGTTGCTGCACGTCGTTCAGCGCGGCGAGACGCTCTGGGAAATCGGGCGGCGATACGGCGTGCCCGTGGAGGAGCTCGTCCAGCTCAACGAGCTCAGCGACCCGAACCGGCTGGTGGTCGGCCAAAAACTGATCATCCGGGAAGGCGAGGGCCGGGTCCACATCGTTCAGCCTGGCGACAATCTCACCCGGATCGCGCGGCTCTACGGCGTGCGGGTCCAAGATCTGATCGCTCTCAACGGACTCACCGATCCCGATCGGCTGGCGGTCGGCCAGCGGCTGATCGTCACCCCGAGAGTGCAGCGCACCCACGTCGTGGCGGCGGGCGACACATTGTGGGACATTGCCCGGCGCTACGAAGTGAGCGTCGACGCGATCGCGTCGGCCAACGGCATTGCCGATCCGGCGCTTTTGCGCATCGGCCAAAAGCTGGTCATTCCGGCCATCGGCGGCGGCGACGGGCCGGCGGTGCCGGTGCTGGTCCGGGCAGCCGAGCAGCGGGTCAGCCTTGTATGGCCGCTGCAAGGGCGCATCACATCCCGGTTCGGCATGCGGTGGGGCCGCATGCACCACGGCATGGACATCGCAGCCCCGATCGGAACGCCGGTTCAGGCGGCCGCGGCGGGCACGGTGACCTACAGCGGCTGGGCCGGCTCCTACGGCATGCTGGTCACCATTGAGCACGGCAACGGGGTGGAGACCCGGTACGCCCATCTTTCCCGAACGCTGGTCAAGGCCGGAGACCGGGTGCAAAAAGGCCAGCGCATCGCCCTGGTGGGTAGCACCGGAAACTCCACCGGCCCTCATCTTCACTTTGAGGTGCTCATCGACGGAGAACCCCGGGATCCCGCGGACTGGCTGCCGGGGGGTAAGTAAAGCGCGGCGACGCTTCCGCGGCAAGAACGGAAACAAGCACTCATTCGAAGCCGTCCTAGGTTCCGGCCCGCTTGGGGCGGCTCGTTGACAGCGTTTCGACCGCACCGTATAGTGGAAACCGGTGCGGTCTTTCTATCGCTGCACGAGGGAGGTGGCAAGGGTGCCCACGTACGAGTACCGGTGCGAGCAATGCGGCACATTCGACTACGTTCAGGCCATGACCGACGATCCGCTCACCGAATGCCCGACGTGCGGGAAACCGGTGCGGCGGCTCATCAGCCGCAATGTGAACATCATCTTTAAGGGTCCCGGCTTCCACATTACCGACTACCGCAAGTCGCCGGGGAGCGACCGGGGTTCCGGCTCGGGCGACCGCGAAAACGGGGCCGCAGATAGCGGCGAGCGGGAAACGTCAGTGAGCCAGGAAGAGCTGGACTAAGGCAGCCACGCCAGCCAGGACGACGAAAATCTGCAAAGTCCAACGGAGGGCCGGATCCACCGGCAATCATCCTTTCCATCATTGAACGCTTCTCGCAAGAAGGTGAGGCCGCAAGGCCTCACCTTCGCATTATACAAAACCAGTGGGCCCGTCTCAACCAAGCTCGCGCCAGAACGCGGCCATGCGCTCAAGCCCCGCCCGGATCTGCTCGGTGGAAGTGGCGTACGATAAGCGGACGTAACCTTCCATGCCGAACGCGGAGCCTGGCACCAGCGCCACCCGGGCCCGGTGGAGCAACTGCATGGCCAGATCCGCGCTGGTGTCGATCCGCTGGCCGCCGGCGGTTCGCCCGAACACCGCGTCTATCCGGGGGAAGAGGTAAAACGCCCCCGCGGCCTGATGAACCGTTACCCCCGGCAGGGCCCGAAGACCTTCGAGCATGATGTCCCGCCGCTCAAGAAACGCGGCCACCATCTTGCGCACCGGCTCCTCAGGGCCCCGCAGAGCGGCCACCGCGGCCCACTGGGCGATGGAGGTCGGGTTGGATGTGCTCTGGCTTTGCAGATCGGCCATGGCCTTGATGACGGCCTTGGGCCCCGCGGCGTAGCCGATGCGCCAACCTGTCATCGCATACGTCTTCGATACGCCGTTGATGATAAGCGTCCGGGCTTGAACGTCCGGCGACAAAGATGCGATGCTCACATGCTCGTGCCCGTCGTAGACGAACGGTTCATAGATTTCGTCGGCGATGATCAGGCACGAGGGATGGGACAGCACCGCCTCGGCCAGCGCTGCGAGCTCCTCGCGGCCGTAGACCGCACCGGTCGGATTGCACGGGCTGTTGAGCACCAGCGCCCGGGTGCGGTGAGACAAGTGTTGCTTCAGTTGTTCGGCGGTCAGCTTGAAGCCCGATTCCTCCGACGTCGGGACGATGACGGGCCGGCCGCCGGCCAGCCGCACCTGGTCCGCGTAGCTGACCCAGTAGGGGGCCGGGATAATCACTTCGTCACCGTCGTCGAGTAGCACTTGGAATGCGTTGTACAAGGCGTGTTTGGCGCCGACGGAGACGACGATCTGATCGAGGGTGTACGTCAGCCCGTTGACTTGGGCCAGCTTGTCCCGGATCGCCTCCTTGAGCTCGGGGATACCGCCTGCCGGCGTGTAGCGGGTGTATCCCCGCTCCACCGCCTCCACGGCTGCCTGCCGAATATGTTCCGGTGTGTCGAAGTCGGGTTCGCCGACGCTGAAGCCGATCACGTCGATCCCCTGGCGGCGCATCTCCTTGACTTGGGCGTCCATGGCCAGGGTGGGTGAAGGCGCCATGGCTTCCGCCCGGCGGGAAAGGCGCATGGAAGATCCTCCTTCCGGCTGGTAAGTCCCGGCGGCCGGGCCGGGCGCGTCAGGCCAACAGGCCCGTGCGTTCCAGGTGCCAGTAATACAGCGCGGCGATGGTCTTGCCGTCCCGGATGCGCCCGTCACGCACCATGCGCGCGAGCTCCTTGGGGGAGTACCAAGCCACCGCCTCGATGTCTTCCCCCTCATCGGGATCCGCGGGCCCCTCGGTCAAGCCGGTGGCCCAATACAGGTGCATCGTTTCGGAGCTGTATCCCGGAGCGGGGTAGAACAGGCCGAGAAACTTCCACTGTGCGGCCCTCAAGCCGGTCTCCTCGGCTAGCTCCCGGGCAGCGGTCACCGCCGGGTCCTCCGCGGGATGGCGGGTGCCGGCCGGCAACTCCCACAGATGCTCGTCGACGGCCGGCCTGAGCTGGCGGACGAGGGCCAGCTGGCCGTCCCGTTCCGCCAAAACGACGACGGCGCCGGGGTGCGGAAGCAACGTGAACTCCCGCTCCACGCCCCGCACGGTGACCCGCTTGGTGGTCAGGTGGAACAGCACGCTCGGTCGTCTCCTTTCTGTCGCCGGGCCCGCCCGGTCGCTGTCCCTACGAGAGCAACCCATCCTTTGGCCCGTCCCCGTCGCTTCCCGTCACCGCACCTAACCGCGCCGGTCCGGAGGCGTCCTGCGCCCATTCCCGGACAAAGCCGAGGAACGCTGCCAAAAGGGGCTCCCCCGCCCGGGTGGCCTTGTAGATGAAGTAAAACTCCCGCTCGGCAGGGGGCCCGTCCACCCGCGCCACACCCACCCGGCCCGCGGCCATCGCGGTCTTGGCGGCTAAGGACGAGATCAGAGCCAGACCGAGACCCGCCTGCACAGCCCCGACGACTGCCTCCGTGCTGCCGACCTCCGCCGCGACGGGGATGTCGCGCGGGTCGATCCCCCACCGGAGCAGGGCTTCTTCGGCCGCTTGGCGGGTGCCCGAGCCCCGCTCTCGCCAAACGAGCGGGACAGCCGCCAGGTCCGCCGGGCGAACGGTGCGGCCGGCCCACGGGTGGTCAGGGGGTGTGATGACCGACAACCGCTCGCGAGCGAACACCACATGGTCGACGCCCGGAACCGGAACCCTCATGCCGGTCGCACCGCAATCCACCCGGTCTTCCTGCACCCAGGCGACCACCCCCGCGGAATCCGCGACCCGGACTGTGACGTCGATTCGGGGGTGACGCCGGCGAAACCGGCCGATCAGGTCCCCCAGCAAATACCCGGCCGGCACCGTGCTGGCGCCGACCGCGAGGCGCCCTGAGAGGGCTCCCGACGCCTCGTCCCGCGTCTCATCCACCAAAGCGTCCCACAACTGCAAGATGCGGCGGGCGTAGGGGAGCACCCGCTGCCCGGCCGGGGTTAGGCCGACAGCGTCGCTGCCTCGAACAAGGAGTCGCGTCCCGAGCAACGCCTCCAGGCTTTTGATCTGCTGGCTGACCGCCGGCTGGGTGAGGCCTAGGCTGCGCGCGGCCCGGGAGAAACTGCCGCACTCCACCACGCGCACGAATGCCCGCAGGCGGTTGAGATGCACCGGCCTCGCTCCTTCGAGGGCAAAAGTTCTCTTCACTGCCGGAGTTTCCTCCCGGCTCCGGACCCGGCCCGTTCCGGCGATCAGCCCGCCGTCCCGTAGACTTGTTCCAGAACCGATCGGTCCACGCGGCTCGGGGGCCCGTCGAAGGCCACTTGGCCCCGCGATAGGCCGATGACGCGGGTGGCGAACGCTCTGGCGAGATCGACGCTGTGCAGGTTGATCAGCATTGTTAGCCCGTCCCGCCGGTTGATCTCGGCTAAGAGGGCCATGATGGCCCGGGCGGTCACCGGGTCGAGGTTGGACACCGGCTCATCGCCTAGCATCAATCGGGGCCGTTGCACCAGGGCCCGAGCGATGGCCACCCGTTGCCGCTGCCCGCCGGAAAGGTCCCGAGCCCGCCTGAGCTCATAGCCGGCCAGCCCGACCCGGGCCAGCGCCTGCCGGGCCCAGGCCACCTCCTGGGGTCCGTAGCGGCCTATCGCGGCCTGCCAGGGCGAAACGTAGCCGAATCGCCCCATCAGGACATTGGCCAGGACCGGGAGCCGGTCCACCAAGTGGAATTCCTGAAAGATCATGCCGATTTGCCGGCGGTACGCGAGAAGGTGGGCACCCTTCAGCCTCATCGCGTCATGGCCGTCCCAGATGATCTGACCCGACGCGGGTTCCACCAGCCGATTGATGCAGCGGATGAGGGTAGATTTGCCCGCGCCGCTTGGGCCCAAAACGCAAACGAACTCGCCGGGTGCGAGTTCCAGGTCGACGCCCCGCAGCGCGTCTTCTTGGGCCCCGGGGTAGCGGACCCGGAGGCCCCGCACGACGAGAAGGGCCATGTCACATCACCTTGCGCCGCACCCAGGCGCTGGCGTAATCTACGGCGGTGATCAGCACGAGGATGGCCGCGACTTGCACGAGCACCTCAGCGTACCGCATGACGCGGAAGGACAAAAACAGCTCGTGGCCGAGCCCTCCCGCACCGATGAACCCCAGCACCAATGATGCCCGAACGTTGACCTCAAGCCGGTAAAACGCCTGGGAAAGCGTCTCCGGGACGATTTGCGGCAATATGCCGAACAAGATCATGTGACCCCGGCCGCCGCCGGTCGCGAGGACCGCTTCTTGCGGCCCCCGGTCCGCGGCTTCGATGAGTTCCGAGACCATCTTGCCGAGAACGCCCAAATTGTGGATGAAAAGCGCCAGGACGCCGGGGAACGGTCCCAGGCCGACCGTGGGCACGAGCACCAGGGCAATGACGATCTCCGGAATGCCCCGCAATACGGTGAGGAGCGTGCGGCTCGCGTTGTATGCGAAGCGCCCCGGCGCCGTGTTGCGGGCCGCGAGAAACGAAAGGGGCAGTGCGAAAAGCACCGCCAGGGTCGTGCCCATCAGGGCGATTTGAATCGTAACGACCGACGCCTCAAGAATGCGATCGGCCAGCTCCCACGCGGGCGGCCACCAGCGCGTAAGAAGCTCGATGCTGTTGGCCAGCCGGGCGAAACGGGCCGGGCTGAACTCGGTGCCGATGGCCGCCCACACGTGCACGGCGATGAGGACCGCCAGCGCGGCCCACGTCCGCCGGCTGAGGGACAAAAGCCCCGCTCCGGGCACGGAACGGGCTTTTGACGGCCTCATTGAAGATCCCCGAACGCTTCCGCGGCCTGGCGGATCAGTTCGTAGTCTTCGTTGGTGGCGATGGTGAACCCGGATGCGCCGAAGGCGTCAAGAATGTCTTGATCGGTAATCTTCAAAAATGCGGCCCGGATCTGCTCGATGAGCTCCGGGTCCATGTTTTTCCGGACCGCCCACGGATATTGGAACAGCGGTTCGGACTGCCAGATGACCCGGAACCCGTCCTCGGGAATTTGGCCCCGGCGGATGAGCAAGTGGAAGTAGGCGCTATCGATGGCCCCCGCGTCGACATGGCGATTGAGCACAGCCAAGGCCGTGGCATCGTGGGAGCCTGTGTGCAGCGCCCGCAAGTCCCGGTCGGGATCGATGCCCCGCCGAATGAGCTCAAGCTTGGGGATGAGCGACCCCGACGTCGAGGACGGATCGCCAAACGCTACCTGCTTGCCCCGCAGCTCGTCGATGGATTGCAGCGGCGAGTCGTGGGGGACGATAAAGTACGAGTGGTAGTAGGGACTGCCGTCGATCAACTGGGTGACGACGGCTTGAGCCCCGTAGCGGTGATGGGCGATGACGTACGTGCGGGGACCGAGGTACGCCATGTCCACATGCCCAAAGCCCAGCGCTTCCACCACTGCCGCGTAGTCGGACAAAACCTGGATTTCGACCGTCCGGCCCAACTCGGACGCGAGGTGGTCTTGCAATTTCTCGATCCCGATCCGAGTCTGTCCCTGGGTGAGGGCCGGGACGACGCCGACTCGAAGCACTTCCTGGGCGGATGCTCCGCCGGCCGTCGCCACCGTCACCGCCAGCGCCCACGCGCAGAAGATCGCCGCCAGCCTGGCCCCGGGTTTCCCGCATCCGTACCGCATCGGCCGAACCTCCTCCCGGATATAAAAGATCGTAATGCGAAACATAACCAATACAAATGAAGCATTTTGATTATACCAGAAGGTGGATCGATGTCAACGGGGCGCAACGGGTTGGGATAAACGGTCTGTGGGAAGGCGCTGGACCGCCGGGAGCTCAGGCGGCTTTCGCGGGCGTTTCGGCCCAAAGCTGCCCGGCGGGCGGAGCGGCGAGCGGCGGAAAACGGTCAGCCTTCGGCTTGGCCGCCGGTCTGGGCGGCCCGGTACGCCAGAAACGCCTCCCGCCAGTCGTCCCGGGACTGCAGAAACCGCACCAAATGCCCGATGGCCTGGACCGTGCCCGGGCTCAGGTGGTGCTCGATGCCCTCCACGTCCCGCTGCACGTCTTCTTCGGCCACGCCGAGCAAGCGCAAAAAATCCTCCAGGAGCTGGTGCCGCTCCTTGATCCGACGGCCCAGCTCGTGGCCCTTGGGCGTGAGCACCAGGCCCCGGTACTTCTCGTAGATCAGAAACTCCTGATCGTCGAGCCGCTGGATCATGCGGGTGACCGATGAAGGCTGCACGTCCAAAGAGGAGGCGATGTCGCTGACGCGGGCGTATCCCTTCTCCTCCACCAGCTCGTAGATGCGCTCCAAGTAATCTTCGATGCTCGGCGTGGGCATGGACTTTCCCTCCGTCGAGTGGGCGGCCGGGTCGGCCGCCCGGTGAGCTCCTCGCTTATTTTCCCTCTTCTCCATCTCGCCTCGTCGCTGGCCGATCCGGGAGCGGTCCGACACTCCCATTATTCGCACCGCGGCGCGATTTGCCTGCCGCGCACCGCACCCGGGGTCCCGGGCAACCTGCGGGGCCTGCCTCACCGGCGGCGCCACGGTTCCAGAACCTCCCGGGCGGCCTCGCGGCCCGCACCGGTCAGATGGAGCCGCTGGCCTTCGGGTTCGGATGTCACCAGGCCCAAAGCTTCGGCTTGCGCCACCACCCGGCGGGCCTGTTCCGCCGGCCAGCGCAGGTGATGCTCGAGCGCCAGCGCGGCGTTTTCCCGTTCCGCCTGCTCGTCGCCTTCATGCGTGTACAGGTGGACGAGCAGCATGCGGACGTGAGCCTCGGCCCGCTGGCGGCGCCCTCGCAAAAGCCGAGCCAGCAACCCGTGCCGGGGACCGAGGAAGAACGCGGCCAAAAGGATCAGCCCGTTGACCACGGCCATCATGCCCCCGATCGAGACGTCCCACCGCATGGCGGCCCAATATCCGCCCGCGCTAGCAAACAGCGCGATCGCCCCGCCACCGATGACCATCAGCCACAAGCGGTCCGTGAGCAAATGCGCGGCGGCCGGCGGCACGATGACCAGGGCGATGAACAATACGGCTCCCACCGCGTCGAAGGCGCCCACCGCCGTTACGCTGGTGAGAAACAGCAGCCCGTAAAACAACAGCCTCGGGCGAAAGCCCAGCGCCCGGGCGAGCCCGGCGTCGAACGTCGCGAGCTTGAGCTCTTTGAAAAACAGCCCGACGAACAACACGTCCGCCAGCGCGATGATTCCCATCGTCACCAGCGACCGCGGAACCGCGTACTCACCGATCGGAACCGTGTCCAGCCAAGCGAAGGCCAGCTCGCCGAGGAGCACCGCATCGGCGTCGATGTGTACCCGCCGGGCGTACAAACCGATGAGCAGCATGGCCAGGGCAAACAGGGCGGGAAAGACGAGGCCGACGGCCGCGTCCCGCTTCAAAAGCCGCGACGACGTCAACAGCTCGCTGAGGTAGACCGTCAACAGCCCTGCGGCGGCAGCCCCCACCAGCTGGTAGGGAGAATTCACCTCGCCGGTGGCCAGGTACACCAACACGATGCCGAGCAGCACCGAATGGCTGATCGCGTCGGTGTAGAGGCTTGTGCCTCGCAGCACCAAAAACGCGCCCAGCACCGACGCGGCCACGCCTACCAGCGCGCCAATCGTCATGAACATCAGTTCCGGATTGTCGAAAAACGCTGCCAGCACCGGTTATTCCCCCCGAACGGTGGGCGACGGCGATAAAGGCTCGGCGGCGGCCGCCTTGCGGCCCTCGGGCGTCAACCGCCAGTGGAGGCCCTCTTCGGACATGTGGGTCACCGGCTCCACCAGGCCTTGCCGCTCAAGCCGCTCCAGCGCGCCCCGCGCGCCGGCCCCGTACATGGCATCCAACATCCCCTGTTCAACGGCGTACGCGGCATCGCCGTGGGATTGAGCCAGCTGCCACATGCCGGCCAGTATGTGCCGGTCCTCAATCGCCGCCCGAGCCCGCCGGCGGGCCGCCGCTTTCCACGCCGCGCCCCGGCCCGGGGCAAACAGGAGCGATACCACGGCAAGTCCTGTCGCGACAAGCACGATGAGCGGACCGGTAGCCAGCCCTCGACCCAGCAGGCTGAGCATGGTCCCCAAGATGCCGCTCGCCGCGCCGAACCCGGCGGCCAGCAGCACCGTCGTCTCAAGCCGCCGGCACCACTGGCGGGCAGCGGTTCCGGGGGCGATGACCATCGCCACCATCAGGACGACCCCGACCAGTTGCAGGCCGACGACGACTGCCAGCGCGATCATGGCGGTCAGCGCCGCCTCAATCAGCGCCACCGGCAATCCCAGGCTGCGGGCAAAACCCGGGTCGAAGGCTACCAGCTTGAACTCCTTCCAAAATAGGCCCACGGCGCCGAGCGCGACCAGGGCCACGGCCCCCATGAACCATAGGTCTTCGGGCAACACCGCTGCGGCCTGGCCGAACAAGAACGAATCGAGACCGGCCTGGCCCGGCAGCTGACGGTTTTGGATGTAGGTCAAAAGGACGGTGCCGGCTGCGAAAAACGTGCTCAGCACGGTGCCCAGGCTCGCGTCGGGCTTCAGGCGGCTGTAGCGGGTCAGGGCCAGCACCGCCAGGGCAGCCGCCGCTCCGGCTGCGAGGGCCCCCAGGGCCAGGGGCCAAATCTCGCGGGTGCCCGCAATGAGAAATCCGAGGCAGATGCCGGGAAGGGCGGCGTGGCTGACCGCGTCGCCGATCAGGCTTTGTTCCCGCAGAACGGCGAAGGTGCCCAGCACCCCGCTGACGACGCCGAGAAGGCTTGCGCCGATGAGCGCGTTTCGCACGGTGAAATCGCTGAGAATCTCAAGCCCCGGCAACGGGCTTCACCTCCTGCCCCCCGCGCGCGGGGCGGCCGTTTCCAGGGCTGCCGACCCAGGGGATTCGGCCCCGGGTCCGCCGGTCCCGGCCGGCATCCCATGGAGCAGACCGATCTGGCTCCCGTACGTCTGCCGCAAGTTGGCCAATGTGTAGACCTGCTTTAGCGGTCCCTGGGCAACGATGCGGACATTGAGCAGCACGAGCCAGTCGAAGTACTCGGGCAGCGTCTGCAGATCGTGGTGGACCACAAGCAGCGTCTTGCCCCGGGACCGCAGCTCCTTGAGCAGGCCGATGATATGCCGCTCGGTGGTCGCGTCCACGCCCGCCATCGGTTCGTCCAGCAAGTACAGCTCAGCATCCTGGACGAGCGCCCGGGCGAGGAACACCCGCTGCTGCTGACCGCCGGACAGCTGGCTGATCTGGCGGTGGCAGAACGCGGCCATGCCCACCTGCTCAAGAGCGTCCATGGCCTTGCGGCGCTCGGCTCGCCCGGGCCGGCGAATCCACCCGAGCTGGCCGTACAAGCCCATCATCACCACGTCCAGGACGGTGGTGGGGAAGTCCCAGTCCACCGTCGTCCGCTGGGGAACGTAGCCTATCCGGCGAAGCTGCTGGAGGTGAGGCCGCCCGAAGACGTACACGTGCCCCGCGGCGGGCTTGACCATGCCGAGCACCGCTTTGACCAGCGTGCTCTTGCCCGCGCCGTTGGGCCCCACCACGGCGGCCAGCACTCCCGGCGGGATGTCCAGGTCGATGTCCCACAGCACCGGCCGGTGGTCGTAGCTGACGGTGAGATCCTCGATATGCAGCGCCAAGGACGGCTCGTGAACCGCCCCTTTGGCCCGCTCATCCCATCGGTCCACCATCGCTCCAAACCTCCCGATGCGCCGCAGGGCGGGCCCCAAGGCGTCGACGTCGACGTCCCGGAGGCTTCTGGCAACCCTGGCTAGCGACAAACCTCAAGCGGCGAGTCCATCCCCGCATCATCTATCACAGATCCTCCAATCCCCACGCCTTCACCCAATCGGCCAGCTCGAGCGGCCAGGGTGCCGGTTTGCCCCCAAGCCCTTCCACGATGGCCCGCGTGTTGTGAACGAGCATGCCGATGTAGGTGCCTTGCCACGTTCCGGCATGGCCCAAAGCGTCGCTGAACAGCTCGCCGCCGATGGAAACCGGCGACCCGCGATCCTTAGCGGCTGCTTGCACCGCTTCGATGTTGCGAGGATTGATGGAAGATTCCACAAAGATGGCCGGAACTCCCCGCTGGACCACCAGGTCGGTCACGGCTCGGATGTCGGCCAGCCCCGCTTCGTCTTCGGTGCTGATCCCTTGGATGGCGACGACTTCGAGGCCGTACGCCCGGCCGTAGTAGTGAAAGGCGTCGTGGGCGGTCACCAGCACCCGGCGCTCCCTCGGCAGGGAGGCGACGCTGTCCTGAATCCACCGGTCCAATGCGGCCAATTGCTCCTTGTACGCCGCCGCCCGCAGCTCAAATTCTTGTGCGCATGCCGGCTGAATCTCGGCCAACGCGTCGCGGACAACATCGACGGTACGGGTCCACAGGCTGACGTCCATCCACACATGTGGATCCACCGCGTACGGCGCTTCGGCTTCCAAAAGCAACGACGGCGGCACCGCTTCCTCCGATACCGCGACGACGGGCCGGGTCGCGCCGAACCGGTCCAGCACTTCCCCGAGGCGGCCTTCGAGGGAGTGTCCCGCGTAAAAGACGACCTCGGCGCGCTGTAACACCCGCAAGTCGCCGGCGCTGGCCCGGTACAGATGCGGGTCGACGCCCGGACCCATAAGCGTTGTCACCTCAACGCACTGCCCGCCCACCTGGGCCACCACGTCCCCGACCATACCCACCGTCGCAACCGCTTGGAGAGGCGCGCTCGCCAGGGCCAAGCCGGGGAAACACGTGACAGCGATCGCGATGAGCGCGATGACCGGCCGCCACCTGCGGCCGGGACGAGCCAGTTGGAAACCGTTCACGGACCGATGACCTCCCGTCGGTTGAGACTTGTTTCTGGGAAACTGTTTTGCATACCTGCAACTTTGTTGTCTTAGACTATAACCCACTTGGCCGGAACTGTCAAGCAGGGGAATGGACGACGCGGGAGAGGGGACGAATCGGGAACGGCCCGGGCTGGTTGGCGGTACTGGTATGAGTCAATAGTTCTGGGGCAGTCCCTGGGAAGAACAGGGAAATTGACAGA
>JACDOI010000046.1 GCA_017656145.1 Bacillota bacterium
TTCGGGCGTTTTTGGTGTGGGGGTTTTTGGGCGTGGCGGTGTTTTTTCCGGCTGCCCAGCGGCGCGGCTCCTTTGTCGACGTCGCCATCAACGTGTTGGCGGCCGGCGGAATCTCCATTCCCGTTTACGTCTTTGGACTGTTGTTCGTGCTCGTCTTTGCGGTCGAGCTGAGATGGTTGCCCGCCAACGGATACGTCCCGTTGCGGGAAGCGCCTTTGGGTCATTTCACGTACCTCGTCCTCCCTGTCGTCACCCTTTCGCTGACCCAATGGGCACAGATCGTGCGGATCACCCGCTCGACGGTCCTGGAAGTGCAAGGCCAGGACTACGTTCGAACGGCCCGGGCCAAAGGCATCTCGGAGCGCCGGATCGCATGGATTCACGTCTTGCGGAACGCTCTCATTCCGGTCATCACCATTATCGGTCTGCAGATGGGCCGTTCCTTCGGCAGCATCGTTCTGGTAGAGTCAGTCTTCAACTGGCCGGGTTTGAGCACGCTGCTGCTCTCATCCGTGACCCGCCGGGACTTGCCCGTGGTACAAGGCACGCTCCTGTTCATCGGCATCTTGATCGTCGTCATTAACTTTGTGACAGACCTGATTTACGCTGCCGTCGATCCTCGCATCCGATACGACTAACACTGGGTAAATGAGGAATCCCGCGGTGAGGCAGAAGACGCTTTCGATAACCTTGTTCATCCTTTCGTGCATCGTGGTGCTGGCGCTGCTACAGCCCTGGCTGCCGCTTCCAGATCCGGATGCGCAGAACGTGAGGGCGCGCTTAAAGGGGCCCAGCGCCGAGCACCTCTTCGGGACGGACGAGTTCGGCCGCGATCTGCTCTCGAGGACGCTGCGAGGAACGCGAACATCGCTGATCATCGCTCTTAGCGCAACGGCCATGGCAGCCGTCCTTGGGACCGCCATAGGAACCACCGGAGCGTACTTCAGGGGAGCGACCGAGCTGGTCGCGATGCGATTGGTGGATCTCCTCCTCATGTTCCCGCCGATCGTCTTGGCCATCGTGGTGGTCGGGCTTCTGGGCTCATCCAAGCTTCACCTTATCCTGGCCATCGGAACCCTGTATGTCGCCCCCTTCGCCCGGCTGTCGTACAGCTCCACCAAGTCCCTGCAAGAGATGGAGTTTGTTCAGGCAGCCCACGCTCTTGGGGCCAGCGCGCCGCGCATCATCGTCCGCCACGTTCTGCCCAACATCTTGTCACCGCTAGTTGTCCAGCTTTCTCTCAGCATCGCGGCGGCAGTTCTGCTGGAGTCCGGGCTGAGCTTTCTCGGGATCGGGGTGAGCCCGCCGGATGCGTCGCTCGGGCTGATGATCGGACGGGGACGCGGGTATCTCTACCAGAACCCGTGGTATGTGTTCTGGCCGGCCGCGGTGCTCTCTATCATTACCCTCTGCGCGAACGTCTTAGGCGACAGCCTCCGGGACCGGCTCGATCCGCGGCTGCACAGGTCCCGATAGACTGCGATTCGCTCACATACCGAAGAGGGGGTTCTCGCTGTGAAACGCACCATTGCCCACATGCCCTGGATCGAGGTGAAGGCTGCGATCGACAAGCAACCGCTCGCCCTGGTACCGATTGGGGCAACCGAAGTCTACGGTCCCCACATGCCCCAGGGCAATGACGGGATCGTCGCCGAGGAGCTCGCGGTCCGCATCCAGAGGCAGGTCGGCGGCGTCGTCGCTCCTCTCATCCCCGTCGGTGACTCCACCAGGCTGTCGGCCTTTCCCGGTACGCTGGTGATCGACGCAGAGACTGTGTACCGGGTTGTGCGCGGGATCGGCGAGAGTCTTTACCGGGCAGGTTGCCGCAGCCTGCTCGTCGTCAACGGGCACGCGGGGAACGTGGATGCGATCAATCGTTACCTCGAGGAAGCGTCCAACCGCTTTCGCCGCGCGGCGCAGGTGGACGTTTGGCGACTGGCGGGGGCGCTGGGAGCGGACCTCTTTGAGGGGGTGCAAAACCCGTTCGCGCACGGGGGCGCCAGCATGACTTCGGTGATGCTGGCACTCCATCCGGAGTGGGTTGACAGAAGCCGCATGGGCCAGGGAAGCGTGATGGAGGACAAACATCCGGCCGGCGTTCACCTGCCCCCTTTGGCGGCTCGCTTCCAACAACGGTTTCCGGAAGGATACGGCGGGGACGTCACCGGGGCTTCGGCCGAGGCGGGGCGCGAGCTTTTGCGGCGAATGGAAACGTACTTGCTTCGCTTCCTGCGAGAAGAAGGGTTCGTCCTGGAAGAAGAAGGTTAAATGGCCGGAAGCCGCGGCCATGTGATCTGGGGGGATTCGACAATGGATGCGGCTGTGGAGTCGGAGGTCCGCTTGCCCGGCGGGCCGGTCGTGGCGGCGGTGGTCCAGGTGCAAGCCGGGACGGAGAAGGAACAGAACATCGAAAAGGCCGAAGGTTTTGTTCGAGAAGCCGCGAAGGCCGGCGCCCAAATCATTGGGCTGCCGGAGAACTTTGCGTACGTGGGACCGTGGGCAGAAGGTCTTGAGAAAGGGATCGACGAGCCGATTCCGGGCCCTACCACCGACCGCTTGGCTGATCTGTGCAAGCGCATGGGAATTTACCTGCTGGCCGGAAGCCTGCCGGAGCGGGTTGAAAACGGGGATGGAGTCCTCCATTATAGTACGAGCGTCCTGATCGATCCTGACGGGAAGATCCTCGCCCGGTACCGCAAGATGCACCTGTTCGACGTCGAGATCCCGGGTCAGGTGCGCGCCAAGGAGTCGGACCGCTTTGCGTACGGCGACCGGATCGTCACCGCGGACTCGCCGCTGGGGCGGATGGGGTTGAGCATCTGCTACGACGTGCGGTTTGCAGAGCTTTATCGCACGTTGGCCCGGGCGGGCGCGTGGTGCGTTTGGGTTCCTGCCAACTTTACGTTGTACACAGGCAAGGATCATTGGGAGGTGCTCCTCCGGGCGCGCGCGATCGAGAACCAGTATTTCGTACTGGCGCCCAACCAGATCGGGCCGCACCGGACGGAACACGGGCAAGGAAGGTCGTTTGGCAGCGCGATGATTGTGGACCCGTGGGGCACCGTGATCGCCCGCATGCCTGAAGAGGAGGGCTTTGTCCTGGCGCGCCTTGACCCCGACCGCGTCCGCAAGGTCCGAACCGTGCTGCCGGCGTGGCGTCACCACCGCCCCGAGCAACTTTACCGGTAAAGGGTGAATATGTCGTGTCGGACGCTGTGAGCAGAGCGCAGTCGTACGCGCTGGAAAACGAGGCGCGCTTCGTCGAGGATCTGCGGAAGTTTTTGCAGATTCCCAGCATAGCGACCCAGGGCACCGGCATGCAGGAGTGCGCCACGTGGTTGGTCCAACATCTGAACGATATCGGCATCAAGGCCTGGTTGGAACCGACCGCAGGCTATCCGGTCGTCTGCGGTGAGGTGCCTGGAGCCACCGATCGATGGGTCGTCGTCTACGGCCATTACGACGTTCAGCCTCCCGAACCCCTGGAGGAATGGATCCACCCGCCCTTTGCTGCCGTCTTGGAGGGCGACCGGATCTACGCCCGGGGGGCAGTGGACGACAAAGGAAATCTCTTCTGCGCCGTGAAGGCCGTCGAGTCGTATCTTGCCGCCGGCGAGCGCCCACCGGTCGGGGTGAAGTTTTTCATTGAAGGCGAGGAGGAGATCGGCAGCCCGAACCTCGCCTCGTTCGCGGATGCGCACCGCGATTGGCTCAAGGCCGACGGCCTGATCCTGCAGGACGGTCTCGTCGCTCATGACGGGCGTACGGAGCTCAACCTCGGCATGAAGGGGCTCCTGTATCTTGAACTGCGCGCCCGCACGCACGACCGCGATCTTCACTCCGGCAAAGCGCCGATCGTGGAGAACGCGGGTTGGAGACTGGTCCATGCCCTGGCCAGCCTGCAAGGGCCCGACGGCCGCGTGCGGGTACCCGGTTTCTACGACGGCGTCCTTCCGCCGTCCGAAGACGATTTGGAACTGCTCAGGACGTACGGGCCCAGCGAGGAAGTCGTGAAGGCTGAGGCGGGAATCGACCGTTTTCCTGAGCGTCTCAAGGGACGGGATCCGCTGGTAGCCCTTTACTTCGAGCCGGTCATGACCATCTGCGGTGTCGTTTCGGGGTATGCGGGTCCCGGTCAAAAAACCGTCGTCCCGTCGACGGCCACGGCCAAGATCGACATCCGGCTCGTGCCCGGCCAGGACCCCGGGCGGCTCATCCAAGCGATCCGCGCGCACCTTGACCGGGAAGGCTTTACCGATGTGGAGCTCGTTCCCCTGGGAGCCGGTCAGCCGGCGTCGCGGACGAATCCCCGCACGCCTGTTGCTCGCGCGATGCATGCCGCGATTCGCACCGAGTTCGGGAAAGATCCCATCGTCAAGCCGAGTGTGGAGAGCTCGGGCCCTGGGTGCGTCTTCTCTGATGTTCTGGGATTGCCCTGGGCCCTCACTCGCTTCGGGCCCGCGGGCAGCACACTCCATGCGCCCAATGAGTTCTTCGCGATCAGCCACTACCGGCGTGGCATCTCAACCATCGTGCGCTTCCTGGACGAGTTCGCCCGGGCGCTCGAGGGGCAGTGAATATTGCCCCTCGGGCGCTCTCGCCGAAGACGACCCAGCTTGGGCTCAAACGCACGGGCCGTCTGCAGTACACATTGATCCGCACTGCACGGGCCGGCGGCTCCGCAGGGCTCGCAGTTCGACGTACCTCGCTAGGAATGGCCACACCATCGCTGTTTTTGGTAATTCCGGTTTTTTCCATCGGCGCACGCGGGCCAGGAACGGAGCTTTCCGATGTCGTATCTCCGTCATGAGGACCCATTTTCACCAGGTAATGTTCCGGCCCCAATGCAAGGAGGAAAGCGCATTGGATCCAGAACCAAGACGACGGGCAGCCCTGGCGGCCGCCGGGAGAGCGCCCTTTGACCTCGTCATCAGCCGTGTGCGCCTGGTCAACGTGTTCACAGGCGAGATTTACCCCGCTCACATCGGGGTGACGGCCGGCCTGATCGCGGCGGTGCTGCCGGGCGATGGGCCGGTGCCGGACGGGGCCCAGCTGGTCGAGGGGGACGGCCGGTATGCGGTTCCCGGTCTCATCGACAGCCACTTGCATGTGGAAAGCAGTATGGTGTTGCCGCCGGCCTTTGCTGCCGCGATCGTTCCCCGGGGGATTTTGACCATCATCGCGGACCCGCACGAGATCGCCAACGTCATGGGCTTTGACGGGATGCGCCTGTTCGTCGAGGCGGGCCGGGGATTGCCCCTGGACTGCTTCTGGCAGGTGCCGTCGTGCGTGCCGGCGTCGCCGCTGGAGACGAGCGGCGCGGCCATCGGCCCGGACGAAGTCGAGGAACTTTTGAGCTGGCCGGAGATGATAGCTCTCGGGGAAGTCATGGACTTTCCCGGCGTCATCGCCCAATCCGGCAGGACCGCGGACATTTTGTCCCGGGCGGTAGCTTTGGGGACCGTCATCGAAGGGCACGCGCCCAATTTGTCGGGCCGAGAGTTGGCGGCCTACGTCACGGCGGGGGTCAACTCGGATCACACGCTGGTTACGCCGGAACTGGCCTTGGAGCGGCTGCGGGCCGGCGTCACCCTGCAGCTGCAGCTCAAGTCGCTCGCGCCAAAGACGCTTGAGGTCGCCGAAGCGTTCGCGAAAAGTCTCAATCTGTGCCTGGTCACCGACGACGTGCTTCCTGATGACTTGGAAAGCACGGGCCATCTGGACCATATTCTGCGCACGGCCGTCAAGCGAGGGCTGTCGCCGGTGGAGGCCATCCGGGCGGTCACCCTGTCTCCTGCCCGGCGCATGCGCCTGTACGACCGGGGAGCCATCGCCCCCGGCATGGTGGCGCACATCGTCTTGACGCCCAGCCTGGGAGAATTCCGGGCCGAAGAGGTGTTTCACCGGGGACAGCTGGTGGCCCGGGACGGGCGGTTGGTGACGGCGCTGCCGGAGTTTTCGGTGCCGGAGGAAGCGTTGCGGACGGTGCGCCTGGCGCCGCCGGGGCCGGACGCATTTGTTGTGGCGGTGGAGCGGCCGGGTTCGACGGCCCGGGTGAGGGTCATGGCCTTGAGCGACCGGAATACGTACACCGCTGCGGAACAGCATGAGATCCCGGTGGCGGAAGGGCGGCTGCAGTGGGAGGGCGCGGGCCTATGTTTAGCGGCCGTATTTGAACGGCACGGCCGGGCCGGAACCCGGGGCTTGGGCTTGCTGCGCAACGCCCTGGAGCGGGGAGCGGTGGCATCCACCTGGGCCCACGACAGCCACAACCTGCTCGTCATCGGCCGCTCAGCCGGCGACATGGCCGCCGCGGCCCGCTGGGCGGTGGAAAACGGCGGCGGGATGGCGGCCGTGCTGGACGGAACGGTCATCGCCGCGGTTCACCTGCCGGTAGGCGGCATCGTCTCACCCCGATCGGTGGCCGAGGTGGCCGCGGAGGTGCGCCGGTTCCGGGAGGCGTTAGGCCGGCTCGGTTTCCATCACCCGATCCCGTTCATGGCGCTGGGGGCGCTCACGCTGGCCGTCAGCCCCGAGCTCAAGGTGACCGACAAGGGCCTGGTGGACGTGCAACGGGGCCAGATCGTTGACTTGTTTGTTGCATAAGCCGCAATAGAAGTTGAGGAGGATGTATCGGTGCAAAGCGCGGGCGTTCAGAGGCATTTGCGCATCGGGTCAGGGGTGATGCCCCGCTATTGCCTGATCCCGGGGGATCCGGGGCGGGCCGAGCGCATCGCCGATCTGTTCGACAACAAGCGGGAAGTCATCCGCAACCGGGAGTACGTGGCGTTTGTGGGCGAGGTGGACGGCGTGCCCGTGTCCGTGTGCTCGACCGGCATCGGCGGGCCTTCGGCGTCCATCGCTGTCGAGGAGCTGGCCAACATCGGCGTGGACACCTTCATCCGGGTCGGCTCGGCGGGCGGTCGCCAGCCGAACATCCCCATCGGGAGCGTCGCGATCATCAACGCGGCGCACCGCGAGGATGGCACGTCCCGGGCGTACTTGCCTCCTGAGTTTCCCGCGGTCGCGGATTTGACCGTCACCAACGCTCTGGTGGAGGCCGCCCGCCGGCTGGACCAACAGGTGTTTGTCGGCATCGGGACGACCCGCGATGCATTTTACCAGAAAGATCAGGAGCTGACCAAGCTGCTGACGGAGCGGGGACATGTGGTCGCGGCGGAGCAAGAAGCGGCCCCCGTGTTCATCGTGGCCACCGTGCGGCAAGTCCGGGCCGGCGCGGTGGTGGCCATCGACTCTAACATCTGGCTGCCCAAGCCGGAACCCGAAGAGGTGGGACGGCGGTTCCGCGCCGGGGAAGCGGCGGCCATCCGGGTGGCGCTGGAAGCGGTGAAAGTGCTCGCCGAGTGGGACGGGGTCGCCAAAGCCCAGTGAGGACGAGCGATGAAGCCGCCTGTCACAAGGAGACAAGGGGATGCGGGCGACGGCGCCGGGGGCTGGTCATGCCAGCCTTTCGGCGCTGTCGCTTCTTGGCCGGCGGAGAACCCACCGGGCATCGCGCATGCGCCCGGCGTCAACGGGCCGGTTTCGCATGCCCGGGGTTCGGTCCGACTCCCGGTCCGGCGTTGCGGTCAGCGACCAGGTGACACGCGGCGTAGTGCCGGTCGCCGACGGGGATCCACGGCGGCGCGGTGGACTGACACCGGGGTTCGGCCATCGGGCAGCGGGGATGGAAAGGGCATCCGGACGGCGGGTTGACCGGCGAGGGAACGTCGCCCTCCAGGATCGTCCGCTCCCGGCGCCGGGCTTCCCGGGGGTTTGGCACCGGCGTGGCCCGGATAAGCGCCTCTGTGTACGGGTGGGACGGGTTTTCGAACACTTGCTCCGCCGGCCCCGCCTCCACCAGCCGGCCCAAGTACATGACGCCGATCCGGTGGGATATGGCCCGGACGACGGCCAAATCGTGGCTGATGAACAGATACGTGACCCGCCGCTCTTCCTGCAGCCGTTGCAGCAACTCCAGTATTTGGGCCCGGACTGAGATGTCCAGCGCGGAAACCGGTTCATCGGCCACGATGAGTTCCGGATTCGTCGCCAGTGCCCGGGCGATGCCGATGCGCTGGCGCTGGCCGCCGGACAGCTCATGCGGATACCGGTCCAAAAACGCCTCAGGCGGGGTCAAACCGACGTCGGCCAAAAGCTCCCCGGCCCGCTCCCGGGCTTGTTTGCGGTCTGTCACCGCGCGCGAGAATACGAGGGCGTTGATGAGGCTCTGGCCAATGGTCTTGCGGGGATTCAGCGACGCGTAGCTGTCCTGGAACACCACTTGTACCCGCCGGCGGAAGGTCGTCCACGCGTCGCCCCGCAACTCGCTCAAAGGCGTGCCCCGGTAACGGATGGTGCCCGCGGTGGGCGCCTCAAGGCCGAGGATCATGCGCCCGGTCGTGGACTTGCCGCAGCCGCTTTCACCGACCAGCGCGTACGTCTCACCTGGCCACAGCTCCAGGCTGACCCCGTCGACCGCTCGCACCTGGCCCTGGGCGCCGAAAAACGTCCTTCCCCACGGGTAGTACTTGCGGACGTTCTCGGCGGCGATGAGCGGCGGTTCGCTCCCCGGCACAGCCGGAGTCGATCCCCGTTTGTTCGCGTCAGCTAGCCGCTGATCCATCGTTTGTCCGGTCATGGCTTCCTCCCGGTCTTTGCTGGCCGATCCCTTGGTCGGATTCGTACAGCCAGCACGCTGTCCGGCCGTTTCCTGCGGTCACCCGCGGCGGCGGCGCGGTGCGGCATTGGGGCATCGCCCGGGGGCAGCGGGGGTGGAACCGGCATCCGCTTGGCGGATTGGCCAAGTCCGGGACGCTGCCGGGAACGGTGACCCGGACCCGGTCGCGGCGAGTTACGCTCAGTACGCCCTGCAACAGCCCCTGGGTGTACGGGTGCCGCGGTTGCTCAAAGACGTCGTCCACCGGCCCTTCCTCGATGACCTCGCCGGCGTACATGATGTAGACGTAATCGCACAGCTCGGCCACGATGCCGAAGTCGTGGGTGATGAGCAGCAACCCCATGCCTTGTTTCCGCTGGAGCTGGGCCAAAAGCTCCAGGATTTGGGCTTGCACGGTCACGTCGAGGGCCGTAGTAGGCTCGTCGGCCAACACCAGAGGCGGATCGCAGGCGATGGCCGACGCGATGCTGACCCGCTGCCGCATGCCGCCCGATAGCTCGTGGGGATACCGCTTGGCCACTTCCGGCCGCAGCCCCACCTGGGTCAGCAGCTCGGCGATGCGCTGTTCCACATCGCCCGGCCAGTTGTGGGCCAAAAGCTGCTCGGCGATCTGCGCCCCGACGGTGATGACGGGATTGAGGTATGCGGACGGGTCTTGAAACACCATTCCCACGTGATTGCCCCGAACCCGCCGCAATTCGGACTCGGGCAGCTCGGTCAAGTCCCGCCCTTGCAACAGAACCCGGCCTTCTACGACCCGGGCCGCGGGAGTCGGGAACAAGCGCATGATGGAAAACGCGGTCATGGACTTGCCGCTTCCGCTTTCGCCCACCAGGCCCACCGCTTGGCCCCGGCCTACCCGCAAGCTGACGCGGTTGACGGGCCGAATGGGACCGCGCACGCTGCGGATTTCGGTGACGAGATCGACGACTTCCAACACGGGTTCCGTCGAGGCCGCCGGTGCGGGCCCGCGGTCAAGTTCCACAGCCACGCCGCCTCATCCCTCGCGCAGTCGGGGGTTGGTCGCTTCATTGACCGCGTCCCCGACAAGATTGAAGCCGAGCACCGCCAGGGCGATGGCGGCGCCGGGAAACACGCTCATCCACCAGGCCAGACGCAAGTAGTCCTGGGCGTTGTTCAACATCCCGCCCCAGCTGGGGACGTTGGGATCCCCAAGGCCGAAGAAACCGAGGCTGGCTTCCAGCAAAATGGCTTGGGCGATGTCCAACGACGCCGTAACGATGATGGGTGCTGTGACGTTGGGCAAAATTTCGCTGAACATGATCCGGCCGGAACCCATGCCCAACACCCGGGCCCCGTCCACGTACGGAAGCGCCTTGTGGCTTAAGTACTGGCCCCGCACCAGGCGGGCGATCTGCGGCCAGCTGAGAACGCCGATGACTAGGATGAGCTTGCCCAGGCCGGAGCCGAAAAACGCAACGACCAACAAGGCCAGCACGAAGCGGGGAATCACCTGAAACAGCTCAGTGATCCGCATCAGCACCGCGTCGACCGCGCCTCCGTAATATCCGCTGATCGCCCCCACAGCGATGCCGATGACCATCGCGGTCGCGGCCGCCAAAAACCCGACCAGAAGCGACACCCGGGAACCCCAAATGATGCCGCTCAGCACGTCCCGGCCCAGGTGGTCGGTGCCCAGAAGGTGGCCGGGGCTCAAGGGCGGCAAAAAGCGGTCCCGCGACGTAGCGTAAGGGTCATGGGGCGCAAGCCACGGCGCCAGTACACCCATGAGTAGCAGGAGAACGACGATGGCCAGCCCAAACACGCCCAGCCGATTGCGCCGGTAACGGTACCAAAAGACTTGAAGAAGATGAGGATGCGATTGGGCGGCTCGGGCCGCAAGCGACTGCCTGGCCATGGACGTCTACCTTTCCAAATGTGTCTAGGCTCCGGACCCGGCTTTAGTACCGGACCCGGGGGTCCAGGAAGGCGTACGCGATATCGGTCAGCAAGTTGACGATGACGACCGTGATCGAGACCAAGAGCAGGATCCCCAACAGCACCGGGTAGTCTCGATAGAAAATCGAATCGTACATCAACCGTCCCACGCCCGGCCAGCCGAACACCGTTTCCACCAGCGCCGACCCGGCCATGATGAACGAGAAATTGTATCCCACGATGGTGACGATGGGCAGCGCGGCGGCCCGCAGGGCGTGCGACCAGAACACCCGGCGCTCGGATACGCCCCGCGCCCGGGCGGCCAGGATGAACTCCGAGTTCATGATTTCCAGCACGCTCGCCCGGGTCAGCCGGGTTGTGATGGCCATGTAACGAAAGGATAGGGCGAACATCGGCAAAAGCATGTGCTTCAACATGTTGAGCCACAGATCCAGGCCGGAGAGCTCCAGGCGCACGTCGCGGTAACCGCCCGCGGGCAGCCAGCGAAGCCCGACGGCGAAAATGAGGATCAGGAGTTGGCCGAGCCAGAACTCCGGGATCGAGTACCCGGCCAGGGCGATGCCCGTCGACGCGGTGTCCAGAAGCGAGCGGGGCCGGCGGGCGGCCAGCGTTCCCAGCGTGATGCCGACGATAGTCGCCGTGGCGATGGTGATGAGCATCAACAGGAGCGTCCGCCCCAGCCGTTCCAAGACCAGCTCCAGCACGGGTACGCGGTTGGCGAACGAGAACCCCAAATTGCCCCGGAAAACGTTGAGCACATAGAGCGCGATCTGTTCCCACAGGGGGCGATCGAGCCCAAAGTCGGCCCGGACTTGCTCAATGTACTCGGGCGGAGCAGGGTAATCGCCCACCAGAGCCGTGACCGGGTCCCCCGGAGCCAGGGAAATCAAGAGGTAATTGATGACGACGATTCCGAGAAGCAGGGGGAGGGCCTGCAGCAGCCGCATGACCACGTACTGCCACAGGGCCGTTCCCCCACCAGCGTTGCCTGCCGACATGAGCGAATCACTCAGCCCACCAAACGCGTTCTAGTCGATCCCGAACGTCCAGCGCCTCCCGCAATCCTTGCAGCCGCTTGTTGCTCACCTCGGTGGCCAGCTCGTCAAACAGAACCAGGACCGGCAGATCCTGGGCCAGGATCTCCGCAGCCTGGCGGTACAGCTCCGCCCGTTGATCGAAGTCGAAGGTGCCGGCCGCCTGCTTCAGAAGGGCATCCACCTCAGGATTGGAATAGCCGGTGGCGTTGACGAAGGGCGTGCCGGGTTCTACGGTCATGTAGATCCGGTGGTATCCCAGGACCGGGTCGCCTGCCGAGGTGAACGACTGCATGGACAGGTCGTACGCGGCCCGGGTGTATACCTGCTCCACCATGACCGACCGCTCCAGCGGCACCAACTGAAGGTTGATCCCAACCTGGCGCAAGTTGTCCCGGATGATCTCGCCCGCCGTCCGGAACGGTCCTCGGGCCGAGTCGTAGACGAACCGCAAGGTCAGCGAGCGGACGCCGGCTTCCTCCAAAAGCTTCCGGGCTTTGGCGGGATCATATGGATAGAGCTTGGAGTAGTCGGTCGCTTCATCGTACGCCCAGAAGAAACCGGCGCCGAAGGGTCCGACGTTCGGGTTGCCGGCGCCCATCATGGCCTGCTCCACGATCTGTTCCCGATCGATGGCGTGCATCAAGGCTTGCCGCACCTTCGGATTGGCCAGCGCCCCTTCCCGGGTGTTGACGAAGAGGAAGTAGAGCGCCGGGATGCGCACGCCTTGCCAAACGTCAAGGTCGGGATTGGCCTGCATCCGGGGCAAGTCCGCCGCCGGCAAGTACACGCCCCAAATGAGATCGACTTCGCCGATCTCCAGCGCCACCGCCCGGGAGACGTCGTCGGGGATGATGCGGTAAATCAGGCGATCCAGGTACGCGGGCTCGTCGAAGTAGTTCGGATTTCGCTCAAGCACAATGCGATCGCCGCGAACCCATTCCCGGAACACGAAGGGCCCGCTGCCCACCGGATTGTAGTTGGCCGGATGATCCAGCGGATTGCCGCCTTCATAGATGTGCTTGGGCAGGATCGGCGCATCAAACACCGTCAACAGGCTCATGAGCGGTGCGTACGGCTCCCGCAGGCGGAGCACGACGGTGTAGTCGTCGGGCGCATCGATGCCTTCCAACAGCGCAAACGCGTTGCGGAACCGGCCGTGGTAAGGGCCTAGCATGTTCTCCATGGTGAACTTGACATCCGCGCTGGTCACCGGCTCACCGTCATGCCAGCGGGCGTCCTGGCGCAAATGGAACGTGTACGTCCGTCCGTCCGCGCTGATCTCCCAGCGTTCGGCCAATTCCGGCTGGGGACGGCCCGTTTCATCGAGCCATACCAGACCGCTGTAGATGCTGGCCCCGACCGCACCGGCAGGGTAGCTCGTCGTCAGCGTCGGGTTCAGGTGCTCCGGGTCCGCACCGAGCGCCACTACCAAACTGCCTCCCGTGCGGGGCGCCTGGGCGGAGGCCAGAGAACCGGCCAAAAGCAACGCCGCGAGCAAGAGGGGGACGAAAATACCGACTCGCTTCATTGACTTGCCGCCTCCTCAAGTAGTAACTGCCCGTCGTTGTACAACAGACGACCGTCGACGTACACCGTGGGGCGGTTAATGACGAAATCCCGGTGAAAGTCGGCGTTGACCGTGCCGCCGATATGGGCGTTATCGCCGATGGCTAGATGCACCGTTCCAAGAATCTTTTCCATTTCCAAATTGCTTTCGTGAGAGCGGGCGTTGGGATTGGTGCCGAGTCCCCACTCAGCCAGGTTGCGACGGCGCCGGGCTGCTTCCGAGCACTCGCTCCGGTCCAACTCCAAAAGACCCCGCAGATGATCGCCCGCCCGGCCACCTCCATCGACGGCCCGAACCTCGCCGTCCCGGAATTCGATGCGCATCGGTTCGTCCAAGGGTGGCTGCCAAAGGGAAGGATACCATTCGGGTTCTACGGCGATGGTCCCGTTGGCAGTGCCCTCCAGCGGGGCCACGAAGCATTCGCCCGCCGGCAAGTTTCCCCAGCTTCCCGGGGTACGGTACAGGCCGCCGTCCACCAGCGCCCGCCGGCCTGAAAGGGAAAACCGGATGTCGGTCCCGGCCGGAGACCGGATGACGATCTCCCCGGCGCCGGACACGGCAGTCACCAGCCGCTCGCTCAACGCGGTGATCCACTCGTAGTCTGCGGTCAACACGCCACCGGGCGCGAACATGCTTTCCAGCGCGCCGGGCATGGTCCCGAGCCGGGTGCCCTGCCGGCAGGCGTTCATGCGGGCATCGGTGTGGGATATGGAAAAAGTCGTGATCGCCAGCGCCACATCGGCCCGGGCCAGTTCCCGGGCGACTTCCTCCGGCGGTTCCGAGTTGGCCTGGGCCGTAGCGCGGTACAGGGACAACCTTACCGGATTGTCCGGAAACAACACCCGGGCCGTTTCGGCCACGGAACGCGCCAGAACCGTGCGGCGCGCCATGTCCGTCAACACCGTTGGTGGCAGTGAGTGCCAGTGGTCCGGAGAAGGAATGTCGTTGACGATGACGACGGTCTCGCCGGATTTGAGCGCAAAGTTTTGTTCAAATAACAGGCGTACGACTGACGAGAGATTGGACAAGAAAACAAAGCCTCCCTTAAGATAGGGGTTGAAACAGCCCCCATGTGGAGATCTTTGCGCTCAACAATCTTTTTCCTGCCCTGACAGAACCGGATGTTTAGCCGTTGTTGTTTCGAGAACCTTCACAGCGTGTGATGCGACAAAGCAGCGAGGTGCCTGCCAAAAATCGGATCCTCCGAGAAAGGGGAACTCTGGCGTTGGATGCCCGTTGCGGCACAGACCGGGGAATTTACGCGAGAATTACTGCGTGATGATTTAGTGTGAAGACAAACTATAAAATGAACGCGTGGATGCCAGCTTGCTTTGAGCCGTCCTGAGATGCGGCAAAGGGAATCGTTGGTGGAATTCGCCTCCTTATTTAGTGTTGGGCCCGGGGATCCAGCGCATCCCGAAGCCCATCGCCCAGAAGGCTGAAGGCGACTACCGCGAAGACGATGGCCAGACCGGGGAAAAGGCTGATCCATGGGGCTACCGCAAAATAGGCGAAGCCGCGGGCGATCATGAGACCCCACTCGGGGGCCGGAGGCTGGGCGCCCAGGCCGAGGAAGCCGAGGGCGGCCGCATCCAGGATGGCGACACCGATGGAAAGGGTGGCCTGGATGATGATGGGCGTCATTCCGTTGGGGAGGATGTGGTAAAAGAGGGTTCGCAGGTGACCGGCGCCGATGGCCCAGCTGGCGGCGACGTACTCCTGCTCCCGCAGGCTCAGCACGACGCTGCGGGTGATGCGGGCGAACTTCGGAATTTGCACCACCCCGACGGCCAGGATGGTGTTGAAGATACCCGGGCCCATGGCGGCCACGACGGCAATGGCCAGCAGCATCGACGGGAAGGCCAGGAGGATGTCGCTGACCCAGCCGATGCACGTGTCGACCCACCGCCCCACGTAACCGGCCAAAAGCCCCAAAAGGGCGCCTATCACCAGTCCCACGCTCACGGCCAGGATTCCTACCCGCAAGCTGATGCTCGTACCGTGCCAGATCCGGTTGAGAATGTCCCTCCCCAGCTCGTCGGTGCCCATGGGGTGCTGGAGAGACGGTGGCTGAAGCCGGGAACGCAGGTCCCGGTCGGTCGCGGGATCGTAGGGGGAAATGAGCGGCGCCAGGACGGCCATAATGACCAGGAACGAGACCATCCAAAGGCCCACCATTCCTGAGCGGGAGCGGCGCAGGCGGCGCCAGGCCCGGGCCCGTGGTGTGGGGTTTGCCTGCAGGACGGCGGCCTGCTCCAAGGCGGCAACCTGTGCTTCCTCGGCGGCCTGTTTCCCCTTCATCGAGACGCGTTCGGCATCCATAAACATTCCCCCAGCGCTGCGAATCGCCTTCCGCGCGGCGGTTCAGTCGTAGCGGATTCGCGGGTCGAAGAAGGCGTACGAGATGTCCACAAGGGTGTTGACGATCACATAGAGGCCGGCGACGAAGAGCGTGCCGCCCTGGACGACCGGGTAATCCCGGGCCCCGATGGCGTCGTAGATCCACCGACCCATGCCCGGCCAGTTGAAGATGGTCTCCGTTAAAATGGCGCCTGTCAGGAGGCTTCCGAAGGAGAGCCCCACCACCGTGATCACGGGAAGCATCGCGTTCCTCAGCGCGTGGCGCCACGTGATCCGCGCGTCGGTAAGGCCCTTGGCCCGGGCCGTTCGAATGTAGTCCTGGTTAAGGACCTCCAGCATAGCGCCCCGGGTCATGCGGGCGACTGTGGCGGTGGGGATGGTCCCCAGCGTCACGGATGGCAACACGAGGTGCCGGAGGGAGTCCCACGCGACGGCCCACTGGCCCTGCAAGATGCTGTCCAGCACCAGTAGGCCTGTGATGCGCTCGACGTCGATTCCCGCCGTGCTGCGGCCGGAAGGCGGCAGCCATCCCAAGTGGACCGCGAAGATGTAAATGAGCAGGATACCCAACCAGAAGATGGGCATCGCGACACCCACGAGGGAGGCGCTGGTGACGGCCACATCGATGGTCGTATCCTTGCGCACGGCGGCTATGACGCCGGCCGGAACGCCCAAGAGCAGTGCGACGATCATGCCGCCTACGGCCAGCTCGAAGGTGGCGGGGAGGCGGGCGGCAAGTTCGGTAGCCACATCCACCCGGGTGAAGATCGACTGGCCCAGGTTGCCCCGCAGGATGTTCCCCAGGAAGGCAAAGTATTGGCTGTCCATCACGGCGGCAATGTTCCCCGAGGCGACGAAGGCGGGCCAGTTGAAGAAGAGCGGCTTGTCCAGATTGAACTGCTCCCGCAGCCGTTCGATGGCCGCGGGGGTAGCCCGCTCGCCCAGCATGATGACGGCCGGGTCTCCGGGAATCAGGTGAATCAGCGTGAAAACGAGCAAGCTCATCCCAAGAAGGACCGGGATAAGGCCGAAGATGCGCCGAAGGACGTACGCCGTCAAAGAACGATCGCTCCCGCGCCCATTGTCTCCATGCGTGCCCCTAATGGGGGGTGCCGCCTGTGGGCGGC
>JACDOI010000047.1 GCA_017656145.1 Bacillota bacterium
GAGTGCATCCCGGCGGGGTTTTGCGTTTGTCGGGACTTTAGGCGTGCGGTTGGCCGGGGGCCGGGCCTGGGCCGGCCCCCGGACCTTGCCCGGCTTCGCGCCGATGTGCTAGGATGAGAAAAAAGCGGAGGCCGTGACTCCTTTGCACGAAGACGTAGCGGAGATTCTCCTCGATGAGGAGACGATTCAGGGAAAGGTGCGCGAGCTGGGCGCACAAATCTCCCGTGATTACGAAGACAAACGTCCTATCCTAATCTGCATTCTGAAGGGCGCCGTCATTTTCACCGCCGATCTGATGCGCAGCCTGACCATCCCGGCCCGTCTGGAATTCATGGCGATCAGCAGTTACGGCAACCGGGTGCGGACGTCGGGCGTCGTTCAGATCCTCAAAGATCTGGACATGTCCATCGAAGGCGAGCACGTGCTGGTCGTGGAGGATATCATCGACTCGGGGCTCACGCTCACCTACCTGGTGGACAACTTGCGCTCCCGCCGGCCGGCTTCGTTGCGCACCTGCGTGTTGCTGGACAAGCCCGCCCGGCGGGAAGTGCCGTTCAAGCCCGATTACCTCGGGTTTGTGGTGCCCGACCGGTTTGTGGTCGGCTACGGCCTGGACTACGCGGGCCTGTACCGTCAGTTGCCCTACATCGGGGTGCTGAAGCCGGAGATCTATCAAGGCAGCGCTTGAGAGGCGGTCCTCCCGGAGGCCGTGGGGACGCGCCGCCCATGAACGGAGGCCCGGACGCTCGTGTCCAACCAGTCGAACTCTCCCATCGCGCCGGCGGACGGTGACGAACTTGTCGTCGTCCTGGACTTCGGCGCGCAATACGGCCAACTGATTGCCCGGCGCATCCGGGAACAGCGGGTGTACTCCGAGGTGTTGCCGGGCGATACCCCGGCCGCCGAGGTGCTGGCCCGCCGGCCCCGGGGCATCGTGCTCTCCGGCGGGCCCGGAAGCGTGTATGAGGCCGGCGCTCCCCGGCTCGATCCCAAACTGCTTGAAGCCGGCATCCCCATGCTCGGCATCTGCTACGGCATGCAGCTTTTGGCCGCCCAATTGGGCGGGCGGGTGCAGCAATCCGAGCGGCGGGAGTACGGACGAGCGGAACTCTCCGTGACCGACAGGAGTGACTTGTTCCGCGGGCTTGGGGGCGGCGAACCCCTGACCTGCTGGATGAGCCACGGCGACCGGGTTGAGGCGCCTCCGCCAGGATTCGACGTGTTGGCCACCACCGCGGGCTCGCCGGTGGCGGCGATGGGCGATCGGCAGCGGCGGCTGTACGGCGTCCAGTTTCATCCGGAAGTCGCCCACACGCCGTGGGGCGCCGGGCTGCTCCGAAATTTCCTTTACGACATCTGCGGCTGCCGGGGAACGTGGACGGCTCAAGCGTTCATCGAGCGGGCGGTGGAGGACATACGAGCCCAGGTGGGCGACGGCCGGGTCATCGGCGCCCTGAGCGGCGGGGTTGATTCGGCGGTGGCTGCCGGGCTGGTGCACCGGGCCGTGGGCCGCCGGCTTGTCTGCATCTTCGTCGACCACGGCCTTTTGCGAAAAGGCGAAGCCCAGCGGGTGGTCGAGACGTTTCGGGACCGGCTGGGGATGGAGCTTGTGGCCGTAGACGCCCGGGAGCGGTTTTTGCGGCGTTTGGAAGGCGTCGCGGATCCGGAGGCGAAGCGGAAGATCATCGGTGAAGAATTCATCCGGGTGTTCGAGGAGCAAGCCGCTGCTTTGGGCGGGGCGGATTTTCTCCTTCAAGGGACGGTGTACCCGGACGTCATCGAAAGCGGCACCGGCCAGGCGGCGGTCATCAAGAGCCATCACAACGTGGGCGGTCTGCCGGAACGGATGGATCTGAAGCTCGTCGAGCCGCTGCGCTCGCTGTTCAAGGACGAAGTGCGTCAAGTCGGCTCGGCGCTGGGGCTGCCCGGCGAGATCGTCTGGCGGCACCCGTTCCCTGGTCCCGGTCTTGCTGTGCGCATCGTCGGCCCGGTCACCGAAGACAAGCTGGCCATAGTCCGGGAGGCGGACGCCATCGTTTTGGAGGAAATCGAGCGGGCGGGGCTGTCCCGGGACGTCTGGCAGGCGTTCGCGGTGCTGTCCGACACCCGGACCGTGGGCGTCGTGGGCGACCGGCGGACGTACGGGTACGTCCTCGGGGTGCGGGCGGTGACCAGCACCGACGCGATGACCGCGGACTGGGCCCGGTTGCCCCATGAGGTGCTGGAACGCATGGCGTCCCGCATCATGAACGAGGTTCCCGGAGTGAACCGGGTCGTCTACGATATCAGCTCCAAGCCACCGGCGACCATCGAGTGGGAGTAACGCCCGTGAATCCGGAAATCGCCGCCGAACCCGCATACACGCGCCGCATGATCCCCCGGGGGACAAGGGATTTCCTGCCTCCGGAAGCCGCCCGCAAGCGGGCGTTGGAAACCGCCCTTAAGGAGACGTTCTCGCGGTGGGGGTACGGGGAGGTCATCACCCCCACCGTGGAATTTTTCGAATGTCTCTCGCTCGGCGATGGGCCCGAACTGGTGGAGAAGATGTACCGGCTGTTTGACCGGGAAGGGCACACCCTCGCCCTGCGGCCCGAAGTGACGACGCCTATCGGGCGCATCGTAGCCACCCGCCTGCGGGAGGAGCCGCTGCCCATCCGGCTCTTCTACGTGGCCAACGTGTTTCGCTATGAAGAACCTCAGGCCGGGCGGCAGCGGGAGTTCTGGCAGGCCGGGGTGGAACTGGTGGGTGCTTTGGGGCCCGATGCGGACGCGGAGATCGTCGCCCTGGCCGTCCGGGCGCTGGAAGCTGCAGGACTCCGGGATTTCCGAGTGGACATCGGTCAAGTCGGGTACGTCAACGGGCTGCTGGAGGACGGAAACTTAGGGCCCGGCGGTCGCCGGGCGCTCCGGCGAGCGCTTTTGCGCCGGGACTATGTGGCTCTCGAGGAGGCGCTGAGCGCCTCGGGGCTTTCCCCGGCCCGGCGGCGGCTGCTCGCAGAGCTGCCCCGGCTCCGGGGACGTGAGGAGGTCGTCCGCAAGGCCGCGGAGCTGGCCGACAATCCCCGCTCCAGGGCCGCGGCGGACAATCTGATGGCCGTCTATCAGGCGCTCGCGGCCCACGGGGTTCAGGATCGGGTATATGTGGATCTCGGGATGGTGAAGGACTTCGATTACTACACCGGCATGGTGCTCGAAGGGTACACGCCGGAGTTGGGCTTTCCCGTCTGCACGGGCGGGCGGTACGACAACCTCATCGGCCGGTTCGGCTACGACTGCCCGGCTACCGGGTTCGTTGTGGGCGTTGAGCGCCTGATGATGGCGTTGGACGCCCAAGGATCAGGTCTAGTGCCCGAGGACGGAATGGACCGGTGGCTTGTGGGCTCGACCGGGGCCGGCCGGCCCCAGGCGCTGGCCGAGGCCGCCAGCTTGCGGGAGAAAGGGTTTGCGGTGGAAGTGGACGTCATGGGGCGTTCGGTGCCCGAGTTGCTGGAATACGCTCGGGCCCGGACCGTTTCCCGGGTGGTGTTTTGGGCGGGCCCTGACGACCGGCGGGAGTTCGCGGCGCCCGGATACGGGGAAGTCACGAAAGGGGTCGGGCTGTGATCCGGCGGCCGCTGACCGTCGCGCTGCCGAAAGGGCGGCTGCTTGCGCGGGTCGCCGACCTTTTGGACCGGTGCGGGATCGATACGTCGGGCCTTTCCGCAGCCGATCGCCATTTGGTGGTAGAGGGCGATCCGGTGCGGTTTCTCATCTGCCGGGCTGCGGACGTGCCGACGTTCGTCGAATACGGCGCCGCCGACGTGGGCGTCGCCGGCAAGGACGTTTTGTGGGAAGCCGGCCGGGACGTGGCCGAACTGTTGGATTTGGGCGTCGGCCGCTGCCGGATGGTCGTCGCGGTGCCGGCCGCATCGCCCGTCGAGCGGGTAAGCCAGCTCGGCTTCAACAGCCGGGTGGCGACTAAATACCCGCGGGTAGCCCGCCGGTTTTTCAACGGGCAAGGGATCCAGGTGGAGGTCGTTCCGCTGCACGGCAACATTGAACTGGCGCCGCTGGTGGGCCTGGCCGAGGCCGTCGTGGACTTGACGGAGACCGGGCGGACGCTGCGGGACAACGGCCTGCGCATCGTGGCTACGGTCGGCGAGAGCACGGCCCGGCTTGTGGCCAATCCCGTCCGCTACAAGATCCGGGCCCAAGAGATCGACGAGCTGGCAGCCGCCCTCAAAGCCGTGACGGCTTCGCCGCAGGCAGGAGGTGGCGAGTGTGCGGATCGTATCGACCGATCGGGTTCCGCTTGAAGAACTGGTTCGCCTGGCGGCCCGGCCGCCCCTGGAGGAGATGGAGATCCATCCGGCCGCAGCCGAGCGCATCGCCCGTCTGTTCGGCGAGCCCCTGTCGCCAGCGGAGGCAGTGGCCCGCATCGCGGCCGATGTGCAAAGAGACGGGGATCGGGCTTTGGCCCGCTATGCCGAGCGGCTTGACGGCATGACCTTGCCGCCTGAGCGGTTTTTCGTGAGCGAAGAGGAGATCGAGGCCGCCTACCGCGCCTGCCGGCCCGAGGTGGTGGCCGCGATCGGCCGGGCCCGGGACAACATCCGGATGGCCCACGAGGCCCAACGGCGCCGGGACTGGTTTTGCTCCATGCCTTCGGGAGCCGTCGTCGGCCAGCGGTACATCCCCTTGGAGCGGGTGGCCGCGTACGTGCCGGGCGGTCGGTTTCCGCTGGTGTCGACGGCGCTGATGACGGTCGTGCCCGCCCGGGTCGCGGGGGTGGATGAGGTCATCGTGGCTACGCCGGCCGGCAAGGACGGCCGCGTCAACCCGTACGTGCTCGTCGCGGCCCGCGAGGCCGGCGCCCACCGGATCTTGCGCATCGGCGGCGCGCACGGGGTGGCCGCGCTCGCGTACGGCACCGAAACCGTGCCGGCGGTGGACAAGATCGTTGGACCGGGTAACGTGTTCGTCCAACTGGCCAAAAAGCACGTGTTCGGCCGCGTCGGCATCGACTCGCTCGCAGGACCGAGCGAAATCCTCGTGCTGGCCGACGAATCCGCTCCGCCCGGGTACGCCGCGGCGGACTTGCTCTCCCAAGCCGAGCACGACACCGAGGCCGCGGCGTGGCTGGTCACCGACAGCCCGCAGCTGGCCCGGGCGGTGGCAGCCGAAGTTCGGCGTCAGCTGGAACAGCTGCCCGATCCGGCGGTGGCCCGGGCGTCCCTGGAGCGGTGGGGATTGATCGCGGTCTGCCGCGACATGGCCGAGGCGGTGGAGCTGGCCAATCGCCTCGCGCCGGAGCACCTGGAGCTTTTGGTGCGGGAGCCGCTGGCCTTGCTGGGCCGCATCCGCCATGCCGGCGCGGTGTTCGTCGGTCCCTATACGCCGGAGGTGATCGGCGACTACATTGCGGGCCCCAACCACGTCCTGCCCACCAACGGGACGGCCCGGTTCGCGTCCCAGCTGAGCGTCGACGACTTCGTCCGCCGCTCGGGGCTTGTGGCCTACACGCCCCGGGCGGTGCAGGCCGAAGGCCGGGACGTGGAGCTTTTGGCCGAGATCGAGGGCCTGGTGGCCCATGGGCGCGCCGTACGGATTCGCATGGAAGGGGATGGACTGCGATGACCGAGGCCGCTTCCGGCCGGCGGGGCGACGTCCACCGCCGCACGGCCGAAACCGACATCCGCGTGCATTGGAATTTGGACGGTGAAGGCCGCTTCCGGGTGGAGACGGGCATCGGCTTTTTCGATCACTTGCTTTCGGCCTTCGCCCGCCACGGGCTGTTTGACCTGGAGGTCCGGTGCACGGGCGATTTGCACGTGGACGGGCACCACACCGTGGAAGACACGGGGCTTGTGTTGGGACAAGCCCTCGACCGGGCGCTCGGGGACAAGCAGGGTATCCGGCGGTTCGGCTCCGCCCACGTGCCGATGGACGACGCGCTGGTGCTGGCTGCGGTGGACATCAGCGGCCGGCCGTACGCGGCCGTGGAGCTGGACGTCGACGGCGCCGTGGGCCAATTTGACGGCGAGCTCGCGGATGAGTTCATACGGGCCCTCGCGTCGTCGGCCAGGATCACCGTGCATGTGCGGCGAATCGCCGGCCGGAACCGCCATCACGTCCTGGAGGCGGCCTTTAAGGCGCTGGGCCGGGCGGTGGCGGAAGCGGTAGCCCTGGACCCGCGGGTTCACGGCGTCCCATCGACGAAGGGGGTTCTCGAATGAGCCTTGGGGCCGGCGCCATCGCGATCGTCGACTACGGCATGGGCAACTTGCGCAGCGTGCAAAAGGCGCTGGAAAAGATGGGCCGCGCCGCGGTCGTCACCGCCGATCCGGACGTCATCGCGGAAGCTCCCGCGATCGTTTTGCCCGGGGTGGGCGCGTTTGCGCTCGCGATGGACAACTTGCGCCGGTTTGGGCAGCTGGACGCCCTGCTCCATGCTGTCGACGCGGGCCGGCCGTTGCTCGGCATCTGCCTGGGGATGCAATTGCTGTTCGAGGAAAGCGAAGAGACGGTGGGTTACCGGGGGCCGGGCGGCAGCCTGCCGAAGGGGCTGGGCCTGTTGCCCGGGCGGGTGCGCCGGTTTCCGCCGGGCGAAAAGGTTCCCCAGATGGGCTGGAACCGGCTGAACATCCTCCGGCCCCAGCCGCTCTTTGGCGGGGTGGAGCAGGGGGCGTACGTGTACTTCCTGCACTCCTACTACGTGGAACCCGCATCTAGCGAGATCGTCGCCGCCGCCGCGGAGTACGGAATCCCGTTTGCCGCCGCGGTCCAGCGGGGATCGATCTTTGGCATCCAGTTCCACCCGGAAAAGAGCAGCGCGGTAGGCTTGCGGATATTGGACAACTTCGGCCGCCTGGCGGCTCGGGAGGGGGCTCCGGCATGCTGATCATCCCGGCCATCGATCTCCGGGGCGGCCGCTTGGTCCGGCTGGTGCAGGGCCGTCCCGAAGCGGAGACGGTGTATGCCGATGATCCGGTGGCCGTGGCCCGGGCGTTCGCAGCGGCTGGCGCCCGGAGGATCCACGTCGTGGACTTGGACGGCGCGTTTGCCGGTTCCCCCCGGAATCTCGCGGTGGCCGAGGCCATCGTCCGGGCGGTGGACGTGCCCATCCAGTGGGGCGGGGGCATCCGCGACCTGAACGTCGTCGAGGAGGTGTTGGCCCGGGGCGTGGACCGGGTGATCCTCGGCACCGCGGCCGTGGAACGGCCGGAGATGGTGGCGGAGGCCGTAAGCCGCTTTCCGGGCCGGGTGATGGTCGGCATCGACGCGCGGGACGGGCGGGTCGCCGTCCGGGGCTGGCTGGAAGGGACGGAGCAGGACGCGGCGGAGCTCGCCCGGGAGATGGGCCGGCGGGGCGTGGAAGAGATCATTTTCACCGACATCGCGCGGGATGGCACCTTGTCGGGGCCGAACTTGGCAGCCCTGGCCCGGGTGGCCCGGGCGGGACCGAAGGTGATCGCCTCCGGCGGCGTCGGCAGCCTCGAGGACGTGCGGAGCATCGTATCGATGAACGACCCGAACGTCACGGGCGTCATCGTCGGCAAAGCTCTGTACACCGGCGCGGTCGACCTCCGGGAAGCCCTGGCCATAGCGAGCGGCGATGGCCGCGATGCCCGCTAGGTTTGGGCAACGGGTTCCGGGCGTCGACCAAGGGCCGGGCGGATGCGGAGGCAGGCCCTCAGCCGGCTGGATGGGGAGGAGTTTGACCCGGTGTTGGCAAAGCGCATCATCCCTTGCCTGGACGTGCGGGATGGGCGGGTCGTCAAAGGCGTTCAGTTCGAGGGCATTCAAGACGCGGGCGATCCGGTGGAGCTGGCGGCGTTCTACGACCAGGAAGGCGCCGACGAAATTGTGTTTTATGACATCACCGCGTCGGCGGAAGGCCGGAAGACGATGGTCGAAGTCGTCCGCCGGGCCGCGGAGGCGGTGTTTGTCCCGCTGACCGTGGGCGGGGGCGTCGGCTCGGTGGAAGACATGCGGGCGCTGCTCAACGCCGGGGCCGACAAAGTGTCCGTCAACTCGGCCGCGGTGCGCCGTCCGGAGCTCATCAGGGAAGGGGCCGAGCGGTTCGGCAGCCAGTGCATCGTCCTCTCCATCGATTGCCGCCGCCGGCCCGGCGCGGCCAACAGCCCGGCTTGGGAAGTCGTCATCGACGGGGGCCGCACGCCGACGGGCCTGGACGCGGTCGAGTGGGCCCGCCGGGGCGAGGAGCTGGGTGCGGGGGAGCTCGTTCTCAATAGCATCGACGCGGACGGAACCAAGCAAGGATACGACAACGAGCTGAACCGCCGCATCGCAGCCGAGGTTTCCATCCCCATCGTGGCCTCGGGAGGCGCCGGCGGCCTTGAGCATTTGCGGGACGGTTTCCTCGTCGGCCGGGCCGACGCGGTGCTGGCTGCCAGTATCTTTCATTTCCGCCAGGTGCGCATCCGCGACGCGAAAGAGTACTTGCGGGCGGCGGGCGTGCCGGTGCGGTTGTAATGGGGACCGATCGGGGGAGGAATCGCGGGGTGGATTGGTCCGAACTGAAATTCCAGACCAACGGGCTCATCCCGGTGGTCGTGCAGGACGCGGACAGCGGCGAAGTGCTGATGATGGCCTACATGAACCGGGAAGCGCTGCAGCGGACGCTGGAAACCGGGAAAGCATGGTACTGGAGCCGCAGCCGCCAAAGCCTTTGGCTGAAAGGGGAGGAGTCCGGCCACTACCAGCGGGTGCGGTCCATCGTGGCCGACTGCGACGGGGACGCGTTGCTGCTCAAGGTGGAGATGGAAGGCCCCGGGACTTGCCACGAAGGGTACCGGTCGTGTTTCCACTACGAGCTGGCGGCGGACGGGAAGCCGGAGCCGGCGGGGGAGCCGGTGTTCGACCCGGAGGCGGTGTACGGCGCCCGGGGGCAGGACGTGTTCGAAGAGATGTACCGGGTGGTCGTGGACCGGCGGGACCATCCCCGGGAAGGGTCGTACACGGCGTACCTGTTCCGCGAAGGCCTCGACAAGATCTTGAAGAAGATCGGCGAGGAGAGCGCCGAGGTCATCATCGCGGCCAAAAACGAGACGAAGCAGCCGCTGCTTGAAGAGACGGCCGACTTATTCTACCATCTGGCGGTGCTCATGGCCGAGCGGGGCATCACGCCCCGGCAAGTGTTTCAAGTGTTACGCAACCGCCGCAAAGACGCACAACGAAGCCGTTAGCCGAAGGAGCCACGGATGACGACCGATTGGTTGGACGAACTCAATGACGCCCAGCGGGCCGCGGCCAGCTACACCGGCGGGCCGCTGCTCATTCTGGCCGGCGCGGGCAGCGGCAAGACCCGGGTGCTCACCTACCGGGTCGCGTACTTGCTCAGCGCCGCGGCGGTGCCGCCCGAGGGCATCCTGGCGGTGACGTTCACCAACAAGGCCGCCCGGGAGATGCGGGAGCGAGTGGCGCGCCTTGTGGGCCCGGCCGCGGAGCAGGTGTGGGTCGGCACGTTCCACGCGACGTGCGTGCAGATCTTGCGCCGCCATGCGGACCGGTTAGGTTTTCCCCGCCAGTTCCTCATCTTCGACACTGCGGACCAGATCGCGGCCGTCAAGGAGTGCCTGAAGGATCTGAACCTGGATCCGAAACGCTTCGAACCCCGGTCGATCCTGGCCGCGATCAGCGGCGCCAAAAACGAGCTGGCCGATCCCGAGCAGGTTTCCCGGCGCGCCTCCGACTTTTGGGAGCGGACCGTGGCCCGGGTGTATGAGCGGTACCAGGCGAAGCTCAAGGAAAACGGCGCGTTCGACTTCGACGACTTGATCCTCATGACGGTGAAGCTGCTGGAGCGGGAGCCCGACTTGCTGGCCCGCTACCAGGAGCGGTTCGTTCACCTGTTGATCGACGAATACCAGGATACGAACCGGGCCCAGTACGTCCTCGTCAACATGCTGGCCAGCCGCCACCGCAACTTGTGCGTAGTGGGCGATGCGGACCAGAGCATCTACCGGTTCCGGGGCGCGGACATCCGCAATATCCTCGACTTCCAGCGGGACTATCCCGACGCCCGGGTGATCAAGCTCGAGCAAAACTACCGCTCGACCAAGCGCATCGTGGAGGCGGCCAATCGGGTCATCGCCAACAACTTGGAGCGGCCCGACAAAACGCTTTGGACCGCCAATCCCCCTGGCGATCGGCTGCAATTTTTCGCCGCCGAGGATGAGCGGGAGGAGGCCGCGTTCGTCGCCGACGAGATCCGCGACGGCGCCGCCCGGGGCCGGCCGTACCGGGACTTCGCGATTCTTTACCGAACCCACGCCCAGAGCCGGACGTTTGAGGAGGAATTCATCCGCCGGGGCGTGCCGTACCGGATCGTGTCGGGCGTCCGGTTTTACGAGCGCCGGGAGATCAAAGACCTGTTGGCCTACTTGCGCCTAGTGTTCAACCCGTACGATGGGTTCAGCCTCCGGCGCATCGTCAACGTGCCCAAGCGGGGCATCGGCGATGCGACCTTGGGGCGGCTTGAGGAGTACGCCGCGGCCACCGGTTTGCCGCTGTTTGAAGCCATGGGCGATGACGAGGCGCTGGCGTCCTTGTCCTCAGCACTAGCAGCCCGGGTGCGGGCGTTTTACGAGATGGTGACCAACTGGCGCGCCGCGGTCGGCAAAATCTCGTTGACCGCGCTGGCCGAGCGCATTTTGAATGAGTCGGGCTACTTGCAGGAACTGGCCGCCCAGCGGACCGTGGAGGCCGAGGGCCGGGCGGAAAACTTGCGGGAGTTCCTCTCGGTGACCCGGCAGTTTGAGGAAGAGCAAGGCGGGGATTTGGGCGCGTTTTTGGAGCACGTCGCCCTCGTATCCGACGTGGACGCCTACGACTCGGCCGCCGACTCGGTGACGTTGATGACGCTCCATGCCGCCAAGGGGCTTGAGTTTCCCGTGGTGTTTCTCGTCGGAATGGAGGAAGGGGTGTTCCCCCATTCCCGGGCGGTGATGGAACCGGGACAGCTGGAAGAAGAGCGCCGCCTGTGCTATGTCGGCATGACCCGGGCCATGGAGCGGCTGTACCTCACGTGCGCCCGGCGCCGCCTGCTCTACGGCGAGCCCGTCGCCGGCCAGGTGTCCCGGTTTGTCGGGGAGATTCCCGAGGAGCTGTTGGAGGACCGCACTGCGGACCGAAGGGCCGAGGCCCATCGGGCCGGGTGGGTTGTCTTGCCCGGCGGAGCCGCCCGCCGGCGGGCCGGGGAGCTGAATGCGCCATTCCGGAAGGCGGCTGCCTCATCCCCGAGCGCGGCTTCTTCGCCCGGGGCGCCGGTGTCGCTTTCGCCCGGCGCGCTGCGCTCGCCGGGCGGGAGCGCGGGCGGCGGGGCTGAGGCGGCCTTTCGCCCCGGGGATCGGGTGCGCCACCGGGTGTTCGGCAGCGGCACGGTGGTGAGCTGCGAGGCGTCGGGGCCGGATACGGTGCTGACTGTGGCCTTTCCGGGCCAGGGGGTCAAGAAGCTCCTCGCGGGCCTGGCACCGCTCGAGAAGCTGTGAGCCGCCGGATGCGCGGGCCCTCTACCCGCTACCGGAGGCTTAAAGAATGTGGGTTTGGATCCACCGCGCCAGGTATGCCCACAGCGTCCAGCGGGGAACGTCCTCGCGCGCGATGAGAGGCACCGACTGAAGCGTCCGGCTGCCGCCCGCGATCTCCAGGCGGCCCACCGGTTGTCCGGCGCGGACCGGCGGCCGGATGTCGTCCAGGGCTACTGTGATCTCGAGGTTGTTGACGTCCCGGTCCCGCACGACCACCCGGAAGTCGCCGTCCACCACCGCGGCCAGCGTCCCAAGACCGCCGGGCACGTTCGCTTCTGCGATGGTGTCGCCGTGGGACGCGAGCGTCAAAAGGTGGAACTGGTCAAACCCGTACTCAAGCAGCCGCACCGTGTCCTGCCAGCGGTCGGGGCTGTCCAGCACGACGCTGATGAGCCGCATGCCGCCCCGGGAGGCCGCGGCCACCAGGCAATAGCCGGCGCCGCTGGTGGTGCCGGTCTTGACCCCTTCGATGCCGTCGAAGCTCCACAACAACCGGTTCGTGTTGCGCCACGTGCGGCTGATGCTTTCGGGGCGAAACTCGGGCGTTTGGACGATCTGGCCGAACGTCGGGAACAGCAGCGCGGTGCGGGCGATCAAGGCGAGATCGTAGGCGGTGGAGTAGTGGCCGGGCGCATCCAGACCGTGCGGGTTGGCGAACCGGGTGCGGGTCGCGCCGAGCTGTTGCGCCCGCTCGTTCATCATGGCCACGAAGGCCGGTTGGCTTCCGCTCACGTGCTCGGCGACCGCGTTGGCCGCGTCGTTGCCGGACGGCAACAGCAAGCCGTGCAACAGCTCCCGCATGGTGAGCCGCTGCCCCGGCCGGAGGCCCGCGTCGGACCCGGTCACCCGGGTCGCCCGGGAACTGACGGTGACCATTTCTTCAAGGCCGCTGTTTTCCAGCGCGAGCAGCGCCGTCATGATCTTCGTCGTGCTGGCCATGGGACGGGCCGCGTGCTCGTTTTTCGCGTACAAGACGGTGCCGGTTGCCGCTTCGATCAAAATCGCCGATGCGGCCCGCACCGCAGGCCCTTGCTCGTAATCGGCGATGTACCCGAGCCCGGGACCGGGCTGGAAGTCGACCCAGACCGGCGCGGTCGGGCCGGGAAACGGCGCAAAGAGGAGCAACGCGGCGGCCAGGGCCGCCAGGGTCCGCGACAGGCGGCGCAAAGACCGGGCGGGTATGAACACGGGTCGGGACCTCGCTTTCCCAGGCCATACGTATGACCGGGGTGCTGCTTCTAGACCCCGGGCGCAGGATTCCCTCCCAGCGCATGGAAAACAATACAGTCGGCCCGAAGGAGGGACGAGGGTGACGCCCGAAGCGCCGCCGGAAGCCCGCGAGGAAGCCCGCCGGTTGCGGGAGCAAATCGAATACCATAACTACCGGTACTACGTGCTGGACGATCCGCAGATCACGGACGCCGAGTACGACCACCTCATGCAGGCACTGTTGCGCCTGGAGGAGCAATACCCCGATCTGGTGACGCCCGATTCGCCCACCCAGCGGGTGGGCGCGCCGCCGTCGGATGCGTTCGCGACGGTGGAGCACCAGGTGCCCATGTTGAGCCTTGCCAACGCGTTTTCCGCGGAAGAGCTCCGGTCGTTTGACGCCCGCACCCGGCGGCTGTCCGGCGCCGAGCAGCTCGAGTACGTCGGCGAGCCGAAGTTGGACGGGCTGGCGGTATCGCTCATCTACGAGGACGGGGTGCTCGTTCGGGGGGCCACCCGGGGCGACGGCCAGCGGGGCGAGGATATCACCGCGAACTTGCGCACCATCCGCTCGGTGCCGCTGCGACTGCGCCGGCCCGCGACGCTGGAAGTTCGGGGCGAGGTCATCATCCGCCACGAAGACTTCCGGCGATTGAACGAGGAGCGGGCCGCCCGGGGCGAGCCGCCGTTTGCCAACCCCCGCAACGCGGCGGCCGGTTCGGTGCGGCAGCTCGATCCCCGGGTCACCGCCGCCCGGCCGCTGGACATTTTCTGTTACGGCCTCGGTCGAATCGAAGGTCAGGAGCCCGCGACCCACTGGGAGCTTTTGGAGTTGTTGCGGGACCTCGGGTTCAAGGTCAATCCCGAGGCCCGCATCTGCCGGGACATCGAGGAAGCCGTCGCGTACTGCCGGGGCCTTGAGGAAAAGCGGGCGAGACTGGGATACTCGGTGGACGGCGCGGTCATCAAGGTCAACGACCGCCGCCTGTACGAGCGGCTCGGGGCGACGGCCAAGACACCCCGCTGGGCGGTCGCCTTCAAGTTCGCCGCGGAGCAGGCGGTGACCCAGATCGAAGACATCGTCGTCAACGTCGGGCGCACCGGCGCCGTGACCCCCATGGCCCGCTTGCGGCCCGTCGCGGTGGGCGGCGTCACCGTAAGCCGGGCGAGCCTCCACAACGAAGATTACATCCGGGCCAAAGACATCCGCATCGGCGACTGGGTGGTCGTCCAGCGGGCCGGCGACGTCATCCCGGAAGTCGTGCGGGTGCTGGCGGAGCGGCGCACCGGACAGGAGCGGGAGTTTCGCATGCCGGATACGTGCCCGGTATGCGGCGCGCGGGTCGTCCGGCCCGAGGGGGAGGCGGTGGCCCGCTGCATCGGCACATCGTGCCCGGCAAAGCTGCTCGAAGGATTGATCCACTTCGTCTCCCGTCCGGCAATGAACGTCGAAGGCATGGGGCCCGCACTGTTGGCGCAGCTTGTGGAGGCGGGCCTCGTGCACGATGCGGCCGACCTGTACCGCCTTACCCACGAGCAGCTGGCTTCCTTGGAGCGGATGGGCGACAAGTCCGCGGCCAACGTCCTGCGGTCGCTTGAATCCAGCAAGGACGCGGGGCTTGAGCGGGTCTTGTTCGCCTTAGGTATCCGCCACGTGGGCGAAAACGTCGCGCGGGATCTGGCCCGCCATTTCGGCGACATCGATCGGCTGATGAACGCGGGATACGACGACCTGATGGCCGTGCCCTCGGTGGGGGAGAAGATCGCCCGGAGCGTCCTGGCGTACTTCGACGAACCCCGAAACCGGGAACTGGTGGAGCGGTTGCGCCGGGCCGGGGTTCGCTTGACCGCCAGCCAACCGGCGGCGCCGTCCGGGGCCCTGGCCGGCAAGCGGTTTGTCATCACCGGCACCTTGTCGCGCTATTCGCGCCGGGAAGCGGAGGAGCACATCCGCAGCCGGGGCGGCCAGGTGAGCGGCTCGGTCAGCCGCAACACCGATTACCTTGTGGTGGGCGACAACCCCGGTTCCAAGCTGGACCGGGCGCGGGAGCTGGGAGTTCGGATTCTTACCGAGGCGGAGTTTGAGGAGTTGATCCGGTGATGGTGCGGGACGATGAGCCCGGACTAACCCTGGAACAGGTGGAAGCGGTGGCCGCCCAGGCCAGGCTGAGCCTGTCGCAAGAGGAAAAGCAGAGACTCCGGGGAGAACTGAGCGATATTTTGCGCATGGCCGCGGAACTCAACGAAGTGGATACCGAGGGCGTGGAACCGACGGTGCACGTGCTTCCTGTAACCAACGTGTTCCGGGACGATGCGGCGCGGCCGTCCATGGCCCCGGAGGAGGCGCTGGCGGGCGCCCCCGACCAGAAGGACGGGTTTTTCAAGGTACCCCGCATCCTCGATGAGGAGTGACGGCGCCGCCGCTTGCCGGATCCGCCTGATGGCGGGGTCCGGGCCGGGCCGTTGTTTGGCCGCTGGCCTGGGCATACGGCTGTCGCGAAGGAGGCTTGCCCGTTGGAGCTTTATGATATGACCGTCCGGGAATTGCGGGACCGGATGGATGCAGGCGACCTGAGCAGCCGGGAGCTGACGGAAGCTGTCTTGAGGCGCATCGAGGCGCTGGATTCCGAGATCGGCGCCTACATTTCGGTCGCGGCCGAAAAGGCCTTGGATGAGGCGAAGGCCGCGGACGAAGCCCGGGCCCGGGGCGAGACGACGTCGCCCCTTGGAGGAATTCCCGTGGGGCTAAAGGATAACTTGTGCACCCGGGGCATGCCCACCACCGCAGCGTCGCGCATGCTGGCCAATTGGGTGCCGCCGTACGATGCGACGGTGGTGAGCCGCCTCCGGCAAGCGCGGGTGCCGATTTTGGGCAAGACCAACATGGACGAGTTCGCGATGGGCTCGTCAACGGAGACGTCGGCCTTCAAGCCCGCCCGCAACCCGTGGGACCCGGAGCGGACGCCCGGCGGATCGTCGGGCGGGTCGGCCGCGGCGGGGGCCGCGGGAATGGCCCCGTGGGCTTTGG
>JACDOI010000048.1 GCA_017656145.1 Bacillota bacterium
GTCCCTGGTGGTGGCTGCCGACGCCCAGTCGGGGGTTGCTGCTGGGGGTTAAGGGAGCGGGGCGATCTGCAACGGCATGCAGGCGTGGACCCTGCTCCCGCGGAGACCCAAGTGCGTGGAGGTGCGGCGAGGGGCCGGAACCCTGCACGGCTTGGGAAGAACCTGCACAGCGATGCGGGGGTGGCGAAGGCGCCCTGCGTTGGGTGCAGCGTAGCCTGCCTTGAGCGGGGCGGGCGGGAGAGCGGGTTCAGGGCCGCTGCCAAAGGCCACGGCGGCGGTGCCGGTGCCGCTTGAAACCCGACCTGCAAAAGAGGCTAGGGAACGATGGGTGCCGCCGAGGAAAACTCCTAGGCTGCTCCCTCGCCGGGAAGCGCCTCGGGGATTGCAGTGTGTGCTCAGTGGTAATCCAGCCCTGCCGCTGGCAACACGGCAGAGCGCCCGGAAAGGGGAAACCGCCGCGACGGCGACGTTGCGGAGGGGCGCTGGGAAAACCTGCTGGACCTTAAGCCACAATGTTTACCCGGGGCGTGGGCCACTTGCCGCAGTCTTTCCTTATTTGCCATTTGCCGGTCCCGTTGCTGTCTTCGGGATGCGGCCGAGATTACGCCCGCCGGCGCCGGGTCCGGAAGAATCGAGCCACGCGGCCAAGGCTGTACAGTCCCTTCCCGGCAAACAGGAGGACCGACGTCGCAGAGCGGACCGCATACGTTTTTTCCGCCGCTTTTCCGCCGATGGTGAAGAACGCGATGGCTCCGAGCACCCCCATGGCGATGACCGACAGGGGCATGGCCGGATACGCCTTGTGGATGGACAAGATGACTGGGGTAGCGGCCACACCGCTGATGGTGCCGCAGATGTCCCCTACTACGTCCGCGCACACGCTGTTGACCCGGCCCGCGTTGCGCACGATGGCCAGGGCTTCCCGGGCTCCGGGAACCCGGTCGGCGGCCATGGCGTTGAGCGGCTTGGCATCTCCTGCCGCCGCGGCCACAGCCAGGATGTCGGCAGCGATGGAGATGAGGATAGCCGAAAGCATGATGGCAACGCCCGCGGCCAATCCCGTCCGCTGGATGATGCCCCCCAGCGGTCCTCCGAGCAGTGCGGCGATCACGAATCCGGTCGTTCCCAAGGCCAACCCGTTGCGCAGCCCCGACGGGGCTTTGCGCGAAGCTCCCTTGATGGCCATCTTCCGCCTCCTTTCCGCGGGTTCCGCCGGCAGACCGGTCCGCGGGGTGGCTCGTACGCTCGCGCCGGGTCGCGCGGAAACCGGACCGGCCGCTCCGGGAATCATTGTGTCATGGTCGGGCTCACGGGACAAGAGGCCGCCCGCCCGGCGCTTGAGCTGTGGAAGGCGGGGAGCGGTGCGATGAAACAGCGGCTCGATCGGCTGGTTGTGGAGCGTGGGCTGTTTGCCAGCCGAAAGCAGGCCCAGGGCGCGATCATGGCGGGGAACGTGTACGTCGACGGCCGGCGGGTGGACAAACCGGGGGCTCCGGTGGCCGCGACCGCCCGCGTGGAGGTTCGGGGCGACCTTTGCCCATACGTCAGCCGGGGAGGGCTGAAGCTGGCCCGGGCGCTGGAAGTGTTCGGCGTCGATCCGCACGGCGCGGTGGCCCTGGACGTAGGGGCGTCCACCGGCGGCTTCACGGATTGCCTTCTCCAGCACGGGGCGAAACGGGTATACGCGGTGGACGTGGGCTACGGGCAGCTCGACTGGCGGCTGCGCCAGGACCCGCGCGTCGTGGTGATGGAGCGGACCAACGCCCGGTACCTGCAACCCGGCGACTTGCCGGAACCGGTGGACATAGCGGTCATCGACGTATCGTTCATCTCCTTGGAAAAAGTGCTTCCGGCTGTCGCCCCCATCATCCGGCCCGGCGGGACCCTGGTGGCTTTGGTCAAGCCGCAGTTTGAGGCGGGCCCGGAACAGGTGGGCAAGGGCGGGGTCGTGCGGGATCCGGCCGTCCACCGGGCGGTTTTGGTGCGGGTGGCGGACGCCATGCCGCACTCCGGGCTTCGTCCGCTTGCGATGACCCATTCGCCGATCAAGGGTCCCCGCGGCAACATCGAGTACTTCATCTTGGCCCGCCGGGATTGGGCGGCTTTGGACGGCGCGGGCTGGGAGCGCCGGGCCCGTGAGGCGGTCCAGGCGGCGTGGGCCGCCCTTTCGCCGCGCTGAAGGAATCGAGCGGGCCGATCCGGAACGTTGTTGGCCTATGGTGCGAGAACACGTGCAACGAATCGGGCTGTTGCCCCACACCGAAAAACAGCCGGCGGTCGATGCCGCCCGGGACGTTTTGCAATTTCTTGAGAGCGCCGGCGCCCAGGTGGTGCTGGAACCGGAAGCCGCGGCCCTCATCGGCCGGCATGATCTGGCCGAGCCGGGCAGCTGGAGCGATCTCGACGCGGCCGTAGTCTTGGGAGGCGATGGGGCCGTGCTCCGGGCGGCCCGGAAACTCGCGCCCTGGCGGGTGCCGATCTTGTCGGTGAACGTAGGGCGGCTCGGGTTTTTGACGCAAGTGGAGCACGAAGAGCTGCCGGCCGCTCTTGAGCGTCTTTTGGCCGGGGATTACGACGTGGAAGAGCGATTGATGCTCGAGGCCGGCGTCGTGCGGGAAGGCCGGCGGGTCGTCCGGAGCATCGGGCTCAACGACGCGGTCGTCACCCGGGGCACGGTCGCCCGCATCATCCACATCCAGGTACGGGTCGGGGGCGAACTTGTCCTGGACTACGCCGGCGACGGCATTGTAGTGGCCACCCCCACGGGCTCGACCGGGTACTCCTTATCCGCCGGCGGTCCCATTGTCAATCCCCGGGTCCAGTCGCTGCTGCTCACCCCCATCTGCCCCCACTCGCTGTCGACGCGCCCGGTCATCACCCGACCGGAAGAAGAGGTTCGGATCCTTGTTCAGGCGGCGCACACCGACATGATGCTGACTGTCGACGGACAAGTGGGCGTCGGTCTTGCCTCCGGCGATGAGGTCTTTGTCCGGCGGGCTGGGCACCGGGCCCGGCTGATCCGCATAGGGCAAGGCCGATTTTACCGCAAGCTGCGGGCCCGCCTCGGGCAGGCCCCCGGGGAGCGGGGACCGGAAAGCGAGGGGTGACGATGAAGCAGCAGCGGCATGAAGCGATCTTGCGGCTCATCGCCGAGCACCCCATTCACACCCAAGAAGAGCTTTTGCAGCGGCTGCGGGAGGCAGGCTTTTCGGTCACCCAGGCCACCGTCTCGCGGGACATCGCCGAACTTGGGCTCATCAAGACCCGGGACCCGGGCGGTCGGAGCCGCTACGCGCGGCCTTTGGTTCCGCCCGACAGCAGCGCCATCGCCCGGGCCCGCCGGGCCATGCAGGAGTTCGTGCTGCAGATCGATCACAGCGGCCATCTCATCTTTCTTAGAACGCTGGCCGGCCGGGCCCACGCGGTGGCGGCCGCCTTGGACGAGTGGAATCCTCCCGGCGTGCTGGGCACGCTGGCCGGCGACGACTCGGTGCTGATCATCGTCCGGGCCCGATCTGCCGAACCGCCGCCGGCAGAGGTGGTCAAGGTCCTGCGGATCCTCGGGCAGCTGCGGGAAGGACGGGAAGAATCGGAAGGATGACGGGCCGATGCTTGTCTCGTTGCACATCCGAGATTTCGCCCTGATCGACCGGGCCGACATCGGCTTTGCTCCCGGCCTCAACGTCCTCACCGGCGAAACCGGTGCGGGCAAATCCATCGTCATTGACGCCCTGCAGGCTGTTTTGGGCGGCCGGGTCCGAAGCGACCTGGTCCGATCGGGCTGCGATTCCGCTTGCATTGAGGCGGTGTTTCGCATCCGCGATGAGAGCCCGCTGGCCCAAACGTTGCGGGACATGGATTTGCTGGATCCCGATGAACCCGACACCCTTCTTTTGCGGCGCGACGTCCTCGCCGGCGGGCGTTCCCGCTGCCGTATCAACGGCCACCCAGCTACCGTAGGTCAGTTGGGCGCGGTGGGCGCGCACCTGGTGGACATCCACGGCCAGCACGAGCATCAGACGCTTCTTAGGCCCCAGGAGCAGCTGAAGCTGTTGGACGGGTACGGCGGGCCGGCGGTGTTGGAGCTGGCTCGCCGGTTTGAAGCGGCTTGGATGCGCCTGGGCGCGGCCCGGCGGGAGCTGGCGGCGCTGTTGGACAGCGAGCGGGAACGAGCCCGGCGGATCGATCTGGTGCAGTTTCAGCTTGCCGAGATCGACCAGGCCCGCCTCGTGCCCGGAGAAGAGGAGGAGCTCGAGCGGCGCCGGCGGCGACTGGCGCAACTGGAGCGGCTGCGGGCGGAGACGACCCGACTGATTCGAAGCCTGCACGAGGGCGATGGGACCGCGCCCGCCGCGGCCGACGTGCTCGCAGACGGAGCCCGGGCGCTGTCTTCGCTGGTTGAGCTGGAGCCGGAACTGGCCGAGGCGGCCCGCCTGTTGGAGACGGCTGAAGTCCACGTGCGCGAAGCGGCAGCCCTCCTCCGGAGGGTGGCCGAGAATCTGGAGGCCGACCCGGCCGAACTTGACGAAGTGGAGGCCCGACTAGCCGTCCTTTCAGGGCTTAAGCGCAAATACGGTTCGACCGTCCAGGAGATTTTGGCCTTCGCGGAACAGCTCCGGGCCGAGCTGGCGGCGCTTCTCAGCAGTGAAACCCGCAGCAGCCAGCTGCGGGCCGAACAGGCCGCCCTGGAGCAGGAGGCGGGTCGCCTGGCCGGAGAACTTTCGCGGGCCAGGGCCGAAGCGGCTCGGCGGTTGGAAGATGCGGTCGCCCGGGAGCTGGAGGGGCTTTCCATGGGACCCGGCCGGTTCGTCGTCCACGTCGATCAAGAGCCGCATCCCGAAGGGATTCCCGTCGGCGATCGCCGGCTGGCCGCGACGGCTTCCGGCGTCGACCGGGTCGAGTTTTACTTGTCGGCCAATCCCGGCGAAGAGCCTCGGCCTTTGGCCCGGGTCGCTTCCGGTGGCGAGCTGTCCCGGGTAGCCCTGGCCATCAAGCGGGTGCTGGCCGAGGTCGACGCCGTGCCGACGCTGGTGTTTGACGAGGTGGACGCCGGTATCGGCGGCCGGACGGCTCAGGCAGTGGCCCAGCGCCTGAGAAGCGTAGCCGGCCAGCGGCAGGTGATCTGCGTGACGCATTTGGCCCAAATCGCCACCATGGCCGACCACCACCTCAACATCCGCAAGTGCGCCGGCGACGGCCGGACGACCGTCGAGGTCATCCCGCTTTTGGGCCAGCAACGGGTCGAGGAAATCGCCCGCATGCTGGCCGGCGTACTCACCGAGCGAACGATGGAAAACGCCCGGGAGCTGCTTCGGTTGGCCCAGGAAACCAGGCCAGCCAGCTAGGCTCCGGTCTTCCATCCGAAAGCGGCTCATCTACACCCACCCCGCGGGCACCCTAGGGAGCGGCGGCAGCCTCTCGCCGTCCTAGGGGAGCGTGACAGTCCCGTGGGAACACATCGGAACGCATGGCGCCGCACGGTCGCGCTGGGCGTGCTGATCGTCTTTGCCGCCGTAAGCCTGCAGCTGCGGGCGGTGTGGCAAGTCCCGGCCGAATTGAGGCTCTTGCCGGGTCAAGAACTCTCCTTCGATTTGGGCCGGTTCATTACCGCTGAGGATGTTTCGGCCAGCGGCTGGGTGTTCGCCGACGGAGCCTCGCTCGTCATCCGCAGCGGGGAACTCGGCGCCGCTCGGCTCAAGATGCGCCTGCTGGGAGTCATTCCGCTGCGCAGCGTCCTCGTCAGCGTCGTACCCGAGCTCGAAGTCGTTCCCGGCGGACAAGCCATCGGAGTGCTCGTCAGTTCCCAAGGACTGGTCGTTGCCCAGACCACGCAAGTCGTCGATGCCGACGGTTCGATCCGGTTCCCCGCCCGCGAGGCGGGCCTTCGGCCGGGAGACGTTTTGGTCGAGATGTCGGGCGTGCCGTTGTACAGCGTGCAGCAGGTTCATGACCTGGTTGACGAGCACGGCCGCCAAGGCAAGCCGGTGGAGCTGACCGTCGTCCGGCAGGGGGTCAGGATGAAGCGCTTGATCCGGCCGGTACCCGTGCGGATATCGGGTCCTTCTTCTCCGTTGATCCAGTACAGGTTGGGGCTGCGGCTAGAAAGCCCCGCGGCCGGCGTGGGGACTTTGACCTTCTACGATCCGGTTATGATGCGGTTCGGGGGCCTTGGCCACATGATCACAGACGGCCTCAACAACCGAGTGGAGGTAAACCAGGGGCGCATCGTCGAGGCCACGATCCGGGGAATCCAGCAAGGGGCCCGGGGCTTTCCCGGCGAGAAAATCGGGGTTTTCGACGGCCGAAGCGGGGAAATGGGGACGATCGAAAAGAACACCCGCTTCGGGATCTACGGGGTTCTCCACCGGCTCCCCCGTCATGCCCTTCATACCGAGCCGGTTCCGGTCGCGCTGGCCCACGAAGTTCGGCCAGGGCCGGCGGAAATGCTGACGGTCATCGAAGGTCAGACGGTGGAATCGTTTGCCGTCAACATTGTGCAAGTCCACCCTCACCGCCGCCACGATGGCCGCGGGCTCGTCATCGAGATTAGCGACCCGCGCCTTTTGGAGCTGACCCGGGGCATCGTCCAGGGGATGAGCGGCAGCCCCATCTTGCAGGACGGAAAGCTGGTGGGTGCGGTAACGCACGTGTTCGTCAACGACCCGGCCCGGGGATACGGGATATTGGCTGAATGGATGGTTTATGAGGCTGAAATCGGGTCGAACGCAAAAGACGGGCAGGAATTCGGTCCCGTCAATCGAAACAAAATTTTGCCATGATCCGGTTGCTCATTGCAGATTCCGACGTCGCCTTCTGCCGGCGAGTCGTCGAAGGGGCCCGGCAGGCAGGGGACATCGACGTCGTCGAAACGGTTCACGACGGTGAGCAGGCCCTTTCGGCCATCCGGCTGCATGAACCCCAGGCGCTGATCCTGGAGCTGTTTTTGCCGGTGCTGGACGGCCTGGCGGTCCTGGAGCGGGTGGGCAGGGAGCAGCTGCGGGTGCGGCCCAAGGTCATCGTGACGACCGTCGCGGCCAAGGAGCACCTGTTGGGCCGGGCGCTGGCGCTGGGAGCCGAGTACTGCATCATCAAGCCGTTCCATACCCCGACTTTGCTTGAGCGGGTGCGGCAGCTGGTTTATCCCGAGCCGGTGGTGAGGAGCGGGGCCGGGGAACATTACGAGGCTATTGCCCGGGAGGTCGCCCGCCGCCTTGCGGAGCTGGGGGTGCCCCCCCACTTCAAGGGCTACCAGTATCTCAAAGACGCGGTCGGCATCGTCGCCCGGGACTTGGGGATGTTGAACGGCGTCACCAAACATTTGTATCCGACCATCGCACGCCGGCACGGCACGTCTCCCGAACGGGTGGAGCGGGCCATCCGAAACGCGATCGAGGTGACCATGACCCGGGGCAACCTCGACGAAATCCAGCGCTTGTTCGGATACTTGCTTGACGCCGGCAAGGGCAAGCCTTCCAACTCGTCCTTCATCGCCCGGTTGGCCAACCAGGTTCGCCTCGACCTGCGGGTCGGCTGACCCGGAAACACTAACCGCGTGATACGCGGCACGGCGCGGGTGGGCCACCGCACAAAGGCCCTCATCGCCCGGCTGCATCCGGGCGACATCGCGGTGATCGACCATCCCGACCTCGACGAGGTGGCGGCCGACAGCCTCCGCCAGGCCAGGGTGCGGGCCGTGGTCAACCTGGCCCCGTCCATAACCGGCCGCTACCCGAACCTTGGGCCTTCGCTGCTGCTTGCTGCGGGCGTGCCGCTGCTCGATCTTGCCCGCGATGCGGGATATTCCCTGAAAGACGGCGACCAATTGAGCCTGGACGAGGAGGGAACCGTGTTCCGGGGCGGCGCCGCCGTCGGTCGGGGCGTGTGGCTCACCCAGCAAACGGTGGCGGCCCGCCTCGAACAGGCGCGCCGGAACATGCCCGACGAGCTGGCCCGGTTCGTCGACAATACGCTGGAACACGCCCGCCGGGAAAAACACCTGGCGGTCGTGCCGTTGCCGCTGCCGCCGTTGAGCGTGGACTTATCAGGCCGCCACGCTCTTGTAGTTGTACGGGGAAGCCGGTACAAGGCCGACTTAGCGGCCCTCGACTCATACATCCACGAGATGCGGCCGGTCCTCATCGGCGTCGACGGCGGCGCCGACGCCTTGTTGGAATTCGGCTACCAGCCGGACATGATTGTCGGCGACATGGACAGCGTCTCCGACGCGGCGCTCAAGCAAGCCCGGGACGTCATCGTCCACGGGTACCCCGACGGCAGCGCGCCAGGGCTTGCCCGCACCCATGCCTTAAAGATCCCGGCGCAAGTCGTCCGGGCTTCCGGAACGAGCGAAGACCTGGCCCTGCTGCTGGCCTACGAGGCCGGAGCCGAGCTCATCGTCGCCGTGGGGACCCACTCAAACCCCATCGATTTCTTGGAGAAAGGGCGGCCCGGGATGGCGTCGACGTTCCTCGTCCGGTTGAAGGTCGGCTCCCGGCTTGTGGACGCTCGCGGCGTGAGTCAGCTGTACCAGGGCCGTCCCAAGCCCCAGTATCCGCTTCAGATCGCGCTGGCGGCGCTGGTGCCGGCCGTCATCGTCGTCGCCCTAGGATCGACCTTGCGGGAGCTTGTGCGCCTGGCGTGGCTGCAGGCCCGGGTCTGGCTTGGCTGGTGAACGGGCCGAAACCGCCTGTGCTAAAGCGATGGCGATTGACATCCGGAAACGGGGTTGGCCGATGCTTAAGCCGGCCAACCTAAGGGCAAAGGGCCCGGCCGGCGGGAGTGAGGCCTTTGCTCATCGATATCCGGTATCATCTTGCTTCCCTCATCGGCATCTTTCTGGCGCTGGGAATCGGGATGCTCGTTGGCATCCAGCTGTCTGGCGACGGGCTCCGGGAGGAACAACTGCGCCTGGCTGAGCGCATCGAGACCAGTCTTGAGCAAGTCCGTGCGGACAACCGGGCACTGGCTGAACAGCTTGCGGCGGCCAAGGAGCGACTCGCCCTCGAACAGGCCTTCACGGATCGGGTCGTTTGGGGGCTTGTGTCGGGGACCTTAGCCGGCCACGAGGTGGAGATGCACGTACCGGCGGGCGAACACGCCGCCGTCGACCGGATTCGAGCCGTTCTGGAAGCGGCGGGCGCTCGGGTTCAGGTGCAGGAGCATTTCCGACTGCCTGCGGCCTGGCCTGCGGCTCCGGCCCGCGGCGCCGGCCTGCCCAAGGAGGATGATGCCCGAGCCGGCGGGGAACCGGATGGTGATTTTCGGGACGTCGTCGTCGTGTGGAGCGGCGAGTGGCCGTACGAATCGGACCCAGCGTTTCCGGACGGAGCAGTTCTGGCCGTGCCCGGCCTCAAGCCCGGCGCCCGGCCGTCCGCACCGGCGGACGAGATCGTGGAGCGAGCCGATACCCCGGGCGGGTTGCTTGCCCTGGTGGAGAGGCTGCGCACCGGCCGGCTGCCCGTGGACCCTGAAGCGGTGATCGAGGAGCGGTTGGGGCTGTGATCTCCGTCGTCATCCCCGCCCGCAATGAAGCCCGGTCGTTACCGGCCACCCTCCAAGCGGCGGGCCGGTTGCCCCAAGCGGCCGAAGTGGTCGTCGTCGACGACGGCTCTGACGACGAGACCGCCCGGCTGGCCGCAGCGCACGGGTGCCGCGTGGTGCGGATGGGTCGCCCCCAAGGAAAAGGCGCTGCCCTGGCGGCCGGTGTCCGGGTCGCGCGCGGCCGGATACTTGTGTTCCTCGATGCGGATCTGGAAGACACCGCCGCTTTGGCCGCCAAGCTCCTTGAGCCGGTGCTGGCGGGCCACGCGGATATGGCCGTTGCCGCCTTTCCCGCGCCCAGCCGGGGAGGGTTTGGGCTCGTGCAGTGGGTGGCGCGGCTTGGCATCCGGTATTTGGGTGGGCCGTGGATGCGCTCGCCGCTGTCCGGCCAGCGGGCCGTGCGCCGGGAAGTGCTGGAGGCGGTGGGGGAGCTTGCGGGAGGATTTGGCATCGAGGTGGGACTGACCATCGACGCGCTGCGGGCCGGCTTTCGGGTGGTGGAAGTGCCGGTGGCCATGCGGCATCGGGAGACCGGGCGGGACTTGGCCGGCTTCCTGCACCGGGGACGCCAGCTGTGGCACGTGGCTGGGGCCCTCGCCCGGCGGTGGGCGAACGCGCCAGTGGGCAGATGAGCAGCGCAGCCGCGGTAGTTTTGGCAGTCGCAAGCGGGGCCGCGGCCCGGTATCTGGTGCCCCGGTTTCTGACCATTTTGCATCAGGCAGGGCTTGTGCGGCCCAACTTCCGCGGTCGGCCCATCCCCGCGTCGGCCGGAACCGCCCTGGCCCTCGTGTACGGCGGTGCGCTGATCGGTTTCGCCGCGTGGACGTCACCGCCGGGGTATCTGGATGCGCTGATCTTGGTGACGCTGGGCATGGCGCTCATCGGCCTGGCTGACGACGCACTGGGCGATCGGTCCGCCGCCGGCCTGCGAGGGCATCTCGTCCCTCTTTTGCAGGGTGCGCTGACGACCGGCGGCCTGAAGGCGCTTTTCGGGGTCGTTGTGGGCATCGGCGCGGCCTTTCGCCTTTCCCGCGAGCTGCCTCATCTGACTCTCAACGCCCTGCTCATCCCGCTGGCCGCCAACGGGGCCAACTTGTTGGATGTGCGCCCCGGCCGGGCGGCGAAGGGGTTTTTGCTGGTCTCGGGCGCCTTGTGGCTTGCATCCCCGGACCCCGCGCCGTGGACGGCCGTTCTGCCCCTGATGGCGGCGGTAGCCGTGTATTTGCCCTACGACTTGAAGGGCCGGGCGATGCTGGGCGATGCGGGCGCGAACGTCCTGGGAGGCGTAGCCGGCGCTGCGGCAGCCGCGTCGCTCCCCCTCATCCACAAGGCCACGCTGGTGGCGTTGCTCGTTGCGATGCACATGTACGCCGAGCGGGGCTCTCTGACCGAATTGTTCGAGCGGGTCGCGGTGTTGCGGTGGATCGACCGCCTGGGCCGGGACTGACCGCGCCGGTTTTGGGGGCATGCCGGGGTTCGGACGGGCATACGATTGGGGACGGGGCAGGAAGGGGGAAACGCCATGGCCCGGCGCGTCTTCTTTCTATCCGTCGCCCTGCGGCCCGTCCTCCGGTTGGGCTTGTGGGCTTTAGCGCTTCTTGTTGCCGCCGCGGCCCAGCGGTGGGGAAACGAACCCGTCATCCCGGCGCAGACCGTTCCAGCGGTCAACCGCCTTGATCCGCTGAAACCGGTGTACTCGGTGCCGGTGACCAGCCGCTGGGTGGCGCTCGCGGTGAACGTCGACTGGGGCGAGGAATACTTGCCCGCGATGCTGTCTGAATTCCGGAAGCGGGGCATCCGGGTAACGTTTTTTCCAACGGGCCGGTTTGCCGAAATCCGGCCCGATCTCATCCGGGCCATGGTCGACGGCGGCCATGAGATCGGCAACCACGGGTACCGGCACGACCACCCGATCGCGTTGAGCGACGCTGCCCTAAAAGATCTCATCGTGCGCAACCAAGAGTTGCTGCGGCAGGTCGCCGGGGTAACGACCCGGCTGTTTGCGCCGCCATACGGGGAGGTAGACCCCCGGGTGGTTCGGATCGCCGCGTCGACGGATCATTGGACGATCATGTGGACGGTGGACACGGTGGACTGGCGCCGGCCGCCGCCGGAAACCATCGTCCGGCGGGTTTTGTCCCGGGTGCAGCCCGGCGCCATCGTTCTCATGCATCCGACGGAGCCCACCGTCGCCGCATTGCCCGCCCTGCTGGACACATTGACGGCCGGCGGATGGCAAGTGGTGCCTGTGGGGCAGCTGCTTACGGCCGGTCTCAGCCTAGAACCCGGCGCATGAGATCCCAAACGAGTGGATCCTCTTGCCCGAGCCGCCACAGCGCGACGCCGGCCAAGTCGTATTCCATCGCCAAAAGCAGTTTGTGCCCGATGCTCTGGTGATTTTCGAACCATACCTCGCGCCCGGCGTACCGGAAGGCGGGAACCCGCTCGTCAGGACTCCACTCAAGGCTCACCCGGGGGTCCCGGGCCCGGGCCGAGTCTAACCGCTCCATGGCTTCCGAGTACGCCAGGGCGTCAGCCCACTGGTTGCCGCCGGCCGGCCAGTCGTATCCGTAGGCAGGAATGCCCAGTATGAGCTTGGCGGGCGGAACCGCCCCTCCGGTTGGGCTGACCGCGTACTCGATGACGTCCCGCACCCACTGGAGGGATGCCACCGGCCCTGGAGAGCTTCCCCGCCAGTGCTGGTCGTAGGCCATGAGCACCAGGTAGTCCACGTGACCGGCGAGCGCCTTGTAGTCATAAGCCGCCGTCCAGGCTGAACCCGCGGTCGCGCGGGTGACGGCCGGCACCGCCATCATGAGCCGCAAGCCCGCGTCGCGTGCCGCCCTCGCCAGTGCCGCGATGAACGCCGTCAACTCACGGCGGCTAGCCGCGGGCACGTTTTCGAAATCGATCTGCACACCGGTCACGCCCCACCGGACTGCCGCGTCCACGATGTTCCCGATGGCCCGCTCCCTAACCGCCGGATCGGTGAGCAGCCGGTTCACAATCTCTTCGTCAAATGCCCCCCGGCCGGGGTTGAAATTGTGGATGAGGGCGTACGTCTCAAGGCCTCGCCGCCCCGCGTGCGACAAGACGTCGGCCAGGTGCGGCTCGGTCCCGTACACCGGGCGCAACGCCCCGCTTTCGGTTATTCCCCACGCCCAAGGGGATACCGAGGTCAGCACGTCGCCGTGGGCGGAAAGTGACGGCCACGATGGGCTGGCGTTGTCTTGCATGTAGTAGCCCAACACGATCATGTCCCGGCTTGCGGCTGGCGGAACGAGGGGATGCACCAGGTAGTTCGCGACGTAGCCCTCGTCCCCGGCCGCCCTTCTCACCCGGTACCACCCGGAGCCGGAGTCCAACACCGTCAACGTTTCCCCGGCTGGCAACGACGCGGCCGGGGATTTCGGTTCAGGAGACGGATATAGCGGCACGCCTTCCTGCGCGACGACGGCCAGGATGGGCTCGACAACCCCGGCATCGGGCCGGCTTTCGGGTCCGCTTCCCTGGAACGGCCCAAGCTGAGTCCCAAACGTGATGAGCAAGGAAAGGATCAAGAAGATGAGCGTTTGCAGCGACATGCCTTCCTCCCGGTATATCGCGAAATGCGATTATCCGTTGCCCGGTTTTTGGCGGATGGCCCGCCGATCCTCCCGACAAGATCCGCCGGCCCAAGCAGAACCCGGCAGGCGTGCGGCGCGGGCACCAGAATTTCCACGGGTGCCTCAAGCCCGTTTGCGGCCCGCGAGGCCGGCCGGTATAATAGCACCGAGAGACGGGCAAGGGGGCTGTCCATTTGGTCAGGACGCACGTGTTGCCCAACGGGATGCGGATCGTGACGGAGCGGGTACCCGGGGTGCGGTCCGTATCCGTTGGTTGTTGGGTGGACGTCGGTTCCCGCGACGAGGCGCCCGAGCAGAACGGCATTTGCCACTTTGTGGAGCACATGATGTTTAAAGGCACCCGCCGGCGGTCCGCCCGGGACATCGCGGAAGTCATGGATGCCACCGGCGGCCAGCTCAACGCCTTCACCACCAAGGAGGCCACGTGCTACTACGCCCGGGTGCTCGACGAGCACTTGCCGGTGGCTCTCGACCTGTTGGCCGATATGGTTTTGGACTCTGTCTTTCGGACGGAAGACGTCGCCCGGGAGCGGGAAGTGATCCTGGAGGAAATCCGGCTTTCCGAAGACACCCCGGAAGACAACGTGCACGACGTGTTCGAACAGGCGTTGTTCGGCAGCCACCCGCTGGCCCGGCCGGTGCTCGGGACCGCCAAGACAGTGGGGGCTTGCACCCGGGGGGCGCTCGTCAAGTTCGTTCAGGAGCATTACTCGCCCTCCCGGCTGGTCGTGGCCGCTTCCGGCAACGTCGATCACGACCGGCTGGTGGACGCGGTGGTGCAGCTTTTCGGCGAACGCCGGGGTCCTGCGCCGCACCGCACTGCTGTTGCCCTGAACTACCGGGCAGGCTGGGTCATGGTTCCCCGATCGTTTGAGCAAGTGCACCTGTGCGTCGGCGTGCCGGCCTTGAACCGGCGGGATCCCGATCGGTTCGCGCTGCAGCTGCTCGACACCGTGCTGGGCGGGGGCATGAGTTCCCGGCTGTTCCAGGAGCTCCGGGAAGAGCGGGGCCTTGTGTATTCGACCTACTCGTACCATTTCACTTACGGGGAAACCGGCGTGCTGGCCGTCTACGCCGGCACCAGCGCCGACAAGGCGCCGGAGGTTCTCGACGTCATCCGGGCGGAGCTGGAAGAAGCGTATCGCGGGGAAATCACCGCTGAAGAAGTTGAGCGGGCCAAAGAGCAGGTGAAAGGATCCCTCATGCTGAGCCTCGAGAGTACGGCGGCCCGCATGAGCCGGCTGGGCCGGGAGGCGCTCGCCGGCGAGCCCCACTTGAGTCCCCGGCAGCTTGTGCGCCGCATCGACGCGGTCACGCTGGAGGATGTGATCCGGGTGGCCGAGCGGCTGCTCCGTCCCGAGCTGTTGACCGTTGTGGGACTGGGCGCCGTGCCTTCCTCGTGGCGCGCGCAGGTGCTGGAGGAGGCCGCGATCTGATATGGACACGGAAGAACAAGTCGTCGAAGTTCAAGTGCGCCGGATGTCGCAGGCGGCACACCGGTGGTCCTTGCCTGCGTACGCCACGTCCGGAGCGGCCGGCATGGATTTGCGGGCGTGCCTGGACGAGCCGGTCGAGCTTGCGCCCGGGCAACGACGGCTTATCCCGACGGGCATCGCCATCGCTCTTCCGGATGCCCGGTTCGTAGGACTCGTGTTCGCCCGCAGCGGGCTTGCGGCCCGGCATGGCGTGAGCCTGGCCAACGGAGTGGGGGTCATCGACAGCGATTACCGGGGCGAGATCCGCTGCGCCCTCGTGAACGGCGGCTCCGAGCCGTTTACCGTTCGGCCGGGAGACCGCATCGCCCAACTCGTGGTCGTTCCCGTCGCCCGCGTCGCGTGGCGGGAGGTGCCCGAACTTGAATCGTCCGAGCGGGGCGAAGGCGGATTCGGATCGACAGGCCGATGAAGCAGGGCGTGCGGAATGACCTGCGACGGACGTTGACAGGCTGACGGCGAAATTGCTACTATACGGGTGCCGGCCATGCCCGGGGTTCAGGAGGACAAGTGGGCGTGGGTCGGCATCCGCACTCGCAGCCGGCGCGGGGCCGGTGGCCTGGAGCGCCGCGCGTTGCCTGCTCTCTCTGGTGTTGTGCCGTCTGGCTTTTCGTCAAGTGCATGGCGGCTGGCGGGGTTTTCGCCGCCAGCGGAACTTGGCAAGCGGAGGTCAAGCTGCGGGAGGGCGGTGATTCCGCCGCCGAGCAGCGGCTCTTTCTGGTCGCTGGTTCAAGAAGCGGCCTTGCCGCCCGGATCGCCCTGCACCACACGTTGGGCAGCGGCATCGCTGGGGAAGGGCCGTGGGGCGCAAGCGTCGTCGCGGAGCGGGGCCCCCTTGAAGTGCGCCTGTTTTGGGACGAGGACCACGTCACCTCGTCGGACCCGTTTCGCCTCGTGCACAAAAGCGCCCGCTCTCCCGGCGCAGCCGCGGGCCAGGTGCGGTGGCGGGGGCCGTGGGGCGGCTGGCTG
>JACDOI010000049.1 GCA_017656145.1 Bacillota bacterium
ACGTCAACAGCGCCTCATTCGAGCTAGACGGAAGAAGGAGGGATAATATGCCTGGACCAGTACGCAAGCCCAAGAAGAAGGGCCGAGCCAGGCGGGGGACCGGCTCTATCTACTGGAGCCAGAAACACCAATGTTACGTTGGTCAGATCAGCCTGGGTACCGATGCCAACGGCAAACGCATAAGGCCCACGTTCTACGGCAAGACCGTCGCTGAAGTGCAGCGACAAATCGACGAAGCCAAGAAAGACGTATTGCTGGGCCAATACGTACCGCCGGAACGAATCACTGTTGAGAAACACTTCGAAGACTGGCTGCGGGCAAAACGCCCGCCCAATACGGCCACCACCACATACAACAAATACCGCTCCATCGTGCACAACCAAATCATTCCTCATCTCGGCCGGTTTCCGCTACGTGAGTTGGACCACCTGCGTCTTAATGCCTTCTATGAGCTGTTGGCGGAAAAGCAGCTAAGTCAGCGATATCAATTTGACGTCGCGAATGTATTGAAGGCCGGGCTGGAAGACGCCGTGAGAAAGAACCTTATCCCTAAAAACCCTGCCGACGTAGCCGCAGCACCCAAAGACGACGACAAAGAGGCTCGCTTTCTCACCGAAGACGAAATACAGCGTTTCCTCGTCGCTGCCAAAGGTTTGTGGATGGAGCAGTTCTTTGTGGTTTTGCTACATACGGGCCTGCGGGCCGGTGAAGCGCTCGGCCTGCCGTGGTCAGACGTTGATCTAGAAGCTGCCACGTTGACGGTACGGCAAAGCATGGTGGAAGTAAACGGCGTCCCTACCATTGCCGGCGTCAAGACGAAGAACTCCCGCCGCATGATTTCCCTGCCGGCTCAAGCAGTCGCGGCCCTTCGCCAGCAGTGGCGGAAGCAGCTCGAAGCGAAACTTGCAGCGGGGCCTCGCTGGAACAATCCTCACAACCTCGTCTTCTCGAACACCGTCGGCGGGTTCATGACCCGGTCCAACGTGTACCGTCGCGACCTTCGAAGAGCACTCAACGGCGCCGCGGTGCTGAAGGCCGCGGAGCGATACGGCTGCGATCCACAGATCACCTTGGCCCTAAACACCCCACACTTGCCGGCCCGTCCCCTTCAGGCAGGTGATGGTATCTTGTTACCGGATGGCAGGCAGGGTGAAATTCTCCCGGTCGACATCATGGAAAACGTCGGCCTGCACACCTTCCGACACACCCACGCCGCTTTGCTCCTGTCCCAAGGAGTCCAGCTCTACACCGTGTCCCGGCGCCTCGGGCATGCGTCGATCTCCATCACGGCGGACTTATACGGCCATCTGATGCCGGGTGTTGACGAAGCTGCTGCGTCAGCAATGGAAGTCATCGGTGGTCGCTTGGCAGTAGAGGACCGATAGGCAGTAGATAGGCAGTAGAACGGCGCAAAACGACGTGTTGGCAGTAAGAAACGCCCTCCGGAAATCCGCTTCCGAAGGGCGTTTTCCTTGGTGGGCAGAGAGGGACTCGAACCCCCGGCCTCTACGATGTGAGCGTAGCGCTCTAACCGGCTGAGCTATCTGCCCCAGTTGCAACCTTGAGTATAGCAAACTCCGGGACGCGCGTCAACCGGCATCGCTGCCGGGCCCACCTTCACGTTCTACCAGGCGATCCCGTCGACGGCAATCGTCTGTTCCCGGCCGGGGCCGACCGAAACGTACACCACCGGTATGCCCAACAGCTCCTCGAGGCGCCCGATGAAGCGCCTGGCCGCTTCGGGCAATTCGCTTAAAGCTCGGGCGCTGGCCAGCGGTTCGGACCAGCCGGGCAACTCCTCGTAGACCGGTTGCACCTGCGCGAGTTCGCTGAGGCTGGCGGGCATACGATCCAGGCGGCGCCCACCGATCTCGTAGGCGACGGCCATCCGAACCCGCTCGAGCCCGCTCAGCACATCGAGCTTCGTCAACGCCAGCTGCCGGATGCCGTTGATCCGGACGGCGTAGCGCAGCTGCACTAGGTCAAGCCACCCGCACCGCCGGGGCCGGCCGGTCGTTGTGCCGAACTCCCCGCCCCGCTGGCGCAGCCATTCTCCTTGCTCGCCGGACAGTTCGGTGGGAAACGGTCCCATGCCGACCCGAGTTGTATACGCCTTGACCACGCCCAGAACATTGCTGACGGACCCGGGCCCGACGCCCGTGCCGGGCAAAACGCCGCCGGCGGTAGCCGTCGAGGACGTCACATACGGGTACGTGCCGTGATCCAGGTCGAGCATCGTTCCCTGGGCACCTTCGAACAAAATCCGCTGACCCCGCTCCAGCGCTTCGCCTACGACCTCGCCGGCGTCCACCAGCAGGGGCACAAGGCGCGAGCGAAACCGGAGGCAATAATCGAACATTTCGTCGACGGTGTATCCCGGGTGGCCGTACATTTTCCGGAGCAGCTCCGACTTGCGGGGGACCACCGCGGCCAGGCGCTCCCGGAGCCAGGCTTCGTCCGCCAGGTCCGCAAGGCGCACGCCTTCGCGGGCCGCTTTGTCCACGTATGCCGGTCCCACACCTCGCCCGGTCGTGCCCAGCCGCCGGGAGCCCCGGGCTTCCTCCTCGAGCCGGTCCAGGTCCCGGTGATACGGCATCAACAGATGGGCCCGGTTCGATATGCGCAGCTTCTCGGCAGGCATTCCCTGCTGCTCCAGGGCGTCCAGCTCCTCGACCAGCACCTCCGGGTCGATGACCACCCCGTTTCCGATGACGCACGTGACACCGGGATATAAAATGCCCGACGGAACCAGATGAAGCTTCACCGTGCGCCCACCGGCAACAACGGTGTGGCCGGCGTTGTTGCCGCCCGCGTAGCGGACCACCATGTCCGCCTGAGCGGCAAGATAATCGACGATCTTCCCTTTTCCTTCGTCGCCCCACTGGGCGCCCACCACGGCCAGCCCTGGCATCCGCCTCGGCACCTCGCATTGCTGGTTCTCGGTCGGGCAGTTTCATCGGCCGCCCTTCGCCCTTCCCTTTGTAGCATTGGGAGCGGCGCCTGTCAACGCTGCGTGCGAACGTTGATCGACATTTTACTGTATCTCGTTCGCCCCTTGCCCGGTCTCCAGCATCCTCACAGCCGCCATTGATCTGAAACGAGACGCCGAGCTGTTGAGCCAGCCTCTCCCTCTGTTTCCGGAAACCGGCTCCGGCCGCCGCGTATGCCCGGCGGCCGGAGGGCCACAATAGGGGACAGAGAGGCCGATAACGCCTGCCGGCCGTGACTCAAACTCGTCAGAGTTGAGCAGCCGTGCACAACTGCTTTATCGACGGTTGTGCCGCCTGCAGGCTGCTAGAGCAGCTTGTCACCGCCCGCAGGCCTCTTATCGGCCTCTCGTGCCGTCTGAGTCCAGGCCCGCCACCCGGATCGGCCGTGCGGGCACCCGCCGCACCAGCTGGAAGTCTTCGCTCTCCACCCGCCATCCGTAATGCTCCGCAAGCTGCAGGACGTCGGTCAAAAGGCCGGCCAGCACCTGCGACAAGCTTTCCGTTCGGCCGGCCGGCGCGCGCGGCTCTCCGCCCGACTCGTCCCGGAAGGCTTCTCCTGTTGCAGGCCCGGCCGCAGGGCACCCTTCGCAGCGCATCACCCAGCCGGCAAGCTGCCCCACCCAATACGCCAGCCGGGCCGCCGTCGCCAGCGGATCTGTATGCCCAGCCACCGCCTCGCCCCCTTTCGGGAGCATAGCGTAGCAGGCATGGCTACCCACCTTCAACCCGCGACTTGCGGCAGGCGGAAAAAGCGGCACGCGTTGGCGGTGGTGATGCGTGCCAGCTCATCGAAAGACACGCCCCGCCATTCGGCCACGAATTCCGCCACATGCCGCACAAAAGCCGGTTCGTTGCGGCGTCCCCTAAGCGGGACAGGGGTCAGGTACGGCGCATCGGTCTCGAGCAAGAGCCGGTCCAAAGGAACGCGCCCGATGGCTTCCCGAACGGCATCGGCCTTCTTGAAGGTCACCATTCCCCCGGTCGAGATGAAGTACCCCATCCGGAGACATTCCTCAGCCATGTCCGGGGAGCCGGCAAACGAGTGCAGCAAACCGGGCATCCCTGCCCCGTGTTCCCGCAGGATGGCCATCGTGTCCGCATCCGCCTCGCGGTTGTGGACGACGAACGGGAGGTCCAGCTTGCGGGCCAGTTCCAGCTGGCGGATAAACACCTCCCGCTGAACGGGGCGAGGCGAATGGTCGTAGTGGTAGTCCAGACCGATCTCCCCGATGGCCACCACCCGGGGGTGGCGGGCCAGTTCCTCGATGCGGTAAAACGCTTCCTCGCTCCCGCCGGAGGCATCGTGGGGATGAATTCCCACCGCGGCCCAGACGCCCTCGTATTGTTCCGCCAGCCGCACCGCCGCCTCGGAAGATGCGACGTCCGACCCGATGGTTACAATGTAGCAAACGCCAGCCTCCCGGGCTCTTTGGATGACCTCGTGCTGGTCCGCGGCAAACAGCTCATGATCCAAGTGGGCGTGGGTGTCCACCAGCACGGCGCGGCCGCCGCGGTCCTGGCCGTCTTGGACGTTTTGGCCGTTCTGATCGTCCTTTCCCCGCCACATCCCGCCAACCTCCGCCATCGATTATCGAACCTTGGACCCGGGCACCGCCGCGGAATCGGTAGTCAAAAGCGCCAGGCTGCCGTCCGGGCCCGCCGCGGCCAGGATCATGCCTTGCGAGATCTCGCCCCGCAATTTGACCGGTTTCAAGTTGGCGACGAGGATCACGTTCCGGCCCACCAGATCCTCCGGCCGGTAATGCTCGGCGATGCCGGCCACCACCTGGCGCTCCTCGCCTCCTACATCGAGCTGGAGCTTGAGCAGCCGCCGGGCGCCGGGCAGGGCCGCTGCCGCCGTCACCCGCGCCACCCGCAAGTCCACCCGCTGAAACGTCTCCAGGTCGATCTCGGCCGAAGGGAGGGTTGCAGACCCGCGGGCCGCGGGTTCAACGGGCGCCGCGCCGGGTTTGCTGTCCGGCGTCCCGGTTTGCGCAGGAGTCTTGGCCGCCTCCCCGTTCAGCACCTCGTCAAGATCAAGCCGCGGGAAGAGAGGTTCGCCCTTGCGGACCCGCAAGCCCGGCGGCAGGAGGCCCCAACGGCGGGCGTCGTCCCACAATTGCTCCTCCGGCGGATTGAAGCCCAGCTGGTCCCAAATGCGCCCGGGCGTGTGAACCAAAAACGGCGAAAGGAGAACCCCGCACAGGCGGATGGCCTCGGCCGCGTTGTACAGCACGGTGCGCAGCTTCTCTTCCCGGCCTTGGCGGCGCAATTCCCACGGCGCCTGCTCATCGATGTACTTGTTTACCCGCCGGGGCAATTCCCATGCGGCTTGAAGCGCCTGGTCGATCTCCAGCCGCTCCAGCGCCCGCTCCACCTCGTCGAACACCTCGGCCGCTTTTTCCTTGAGAATCCCGTCATCTTCCCCGGGAACCGGCGCCGGGATTTCCCCGCCGGCGAACCGCTCGATCATGGACGCGGTGCGCCAGACCAAATTCCCCAGGTCGTTGGCCAAATCGGCATTGATGCGGCGCACCAGCGCCTCTTCCGAATACGCGCCGTCCGCGCCGAAGGGCACCTCCCGCAGCAAGAAATAGCGGACCGGGTCGACCCCGTACTTGCGCACCAGGGTCAAGGGATCGATGACCTGGCTGCCGGCCCGGGACTTGCTCATCTTGCCGCCGCCGATGAGCAGCCAGCCGTGCCCGTACACGGACCGGGGCAGGGGAATGCCCAACGCCAAAAGCAGCGCCGGCCAAATGATCGCATGAAACCGAAGAATGTCCTTGCCGATGAGGTGAACGCTCGCGGGCCAAAACCGCCGGTACAGCTCGCCGTCGGGATAGCCCAGGGCCGTGATGTAGTTGGACAGCGCGTCAACCCAGACATAGATGACGTGGTCCGGATCGAAGGGGACCGGGATTCCCCAGCGGAAAGACGTCCGGGAAACCGACAGATCTTCAAGTCCCCGCTCGATGAACCGGACGACCTCGTTGCGGCGGGATTCGGGCCGGACGAATTCCGGGTTGCGGCGGATGTGTTCAAGGATCGCCGGCCCGTACTTGGACAGCCGGAAGAAGTAGCTTTCCTCCTCCACCCACTCCACCGGCCGATCGTGAACCGGACAGATGCGGCCTTCCTTCAACTCGCTCTCCGTGTAGTACGCCTCGCAGTTGGTGCAGTACAAGCCCCGGTAAACGCCCTTGTAGATGTCGCCCTGATCGTAGAGACGCTGGAAAATGGCCTGCACCGTTCGCTTGTGCCGTTCTTCCGTCGTGCGGATGAAGTCGTCATACTGTATCTCAAGGGTGGCCCAAAGCTCCTTGATCCACTGGACAATGGGATCCACGTACTCCAGCGGCTCCTTGCCCGCCTGTCGCGCGGCCCGCTCGACGTTGAGGCCGTGCTCGTCGGTGCCGGTCAGAAACCACGTGTCGTGGCCCCGGAGCCGGTGATAGCGGGCCAGGGCGTCCGCGGCCACCGTCGTGTACGTGTGCCCGACGTGCAGCTTGTTATTGGGATAGTAGATCGGGGTCGTGATGTAAAAGGTCTGCCGCTCCACGGTCGTCACCCTCCTGTCGCACCGCGTTTTCCCGCATCGCGCTATGGACATAAAAAAACGCCCCTCCGGCCTCCGAAAGCCGGCAGGGGCGAAAGGCAACCTTCCGCGGTACCACCCCGGTTTGGCGGCGCCTCGCGGTCGCCGCCCTCAGCAGGTACTCCCGGACGCGTCCGGTCCATACCCTGGCGCTGTAACGGGCGCCCGCGCTCCGCCACCACGTGCGGAGCGCTCCCGGCCTCGCCTACTGGCCGCCGCATGCTCCGCCCGCGGCGTTCGGCGGGCTGCTCCGGGGCCATCTTCGGCGGATCCCCCGGCGCCGGCTTTCACCTGATCCGGCTCTCTGGGGCCGGCGGAAATTCCGCCTACTCCTCCCCTTCCTCGCAAGTCCCCTCATCGATTGAGTTCGCAGGTTGAGTTCGATTGTAGCCGAGGCCCCGCGCGGATGTCAAGCCCGCGCCAAGGCCTCCTCGGACGTCCGCTCGGGCAAGGAGCCGGGGCCGGAGGCATACAGATGAACGAAAGGGGCGGGAAGGCGGATGGGCGAAGGTTCCATCGTCCTGCTGCTGATCCTTTGCGCGGGAATGCTCGGCGGCAACCAGCTGGTGTCGGTCTCGGCCGCGGTCATGCTCTTGCTGCAGGCTGGCGGTCTCGCGGACGTCCTGCGGTTTCTTGAAGCCCGCGGCATTGAGATCGGCATCATCTTCCTGATGCTGGGGCTGCTCCTTCCCTTCGCGACAGACAAGTTGGGGCTTTCCCAGACGCTGCGAAATCTCATCGCGCCGGCGGGCATCATCAGCATCGGCGTCGGGGCCGCCGCGGCCTATCTTGCCGCCCAAGGAGTCGTCGTCATGCGCGCCCACCCCGAAGTGTTGGTGGGCCTCATCGTCGGCTCTGTGCTCGGCGTGTCATTCCTCCAAGGAATCCCGGCCGGCCCGCTGGTCGCCGCAGGCCTGGCGGCTATGATCTACCGGGTCATCGGCCGCTGGCCTTGATTGACGCAAGCTGGAAATTTTAGTACTCTTTACTTGAATCCGGATCCCTCCGTGGGAGGAGGTGACGGCCGTGAAGTCCACCGGCATCGTCCGCAAGGTCGATGAGCTGGGGCGCGTAGTCATCCCCATCGAGCTGCGGCGGACACTCCAGATCGAGGAGAAGGACGCTCTGGAAATTTATGTCGACGGGGAAAAGATCATCCTCAAGAAGTACCAGCCAGCGTGCATCTTCTGCGGCAACGCCAGTCAAGTTCGCCACTACCGCGACAAAAACATCTGCGTCAACTGCCTTCAGGAGCTGCAAAAACTGGCCTTCCAACCGCCCGCCTAGGGCCCGCTGTCGTTGTCATTGGGTACATCGGATCCCCTCTCCCGGTCCTCCCTGGCTGAAAGGTTCAATGCCGCCCGGTACACCGTGCGCCGGGAAATTCCAGTCTCCAAAGCGACGGCCCGGACGGCCTCCTTCTTGTCGAGTCCTCTCGACATGTGCTCCGCGACCCGCCGGGCAACATCCTGCAGTCCTTCCGCGTCCGATGGGCCCCGCGGCGGTCCGTCGTCCCGGTCGCCCCTGTCCTTGGCGCCGGCCACGACGATGACATACTCGCCCAGCGGCTCCCGCACGTTCCAGGCCTCGGCCAGCTGAGCGAGCGGTCCCCGCTGCCATTCCTCGTGGAGCTTGGTCAGCTCGCGGGCCACGCACGCTTGGCGATCACCGAGAATATCCCGCATGTCTGCGAGCGTTTCCTTGAGCCGGTGGGGAGCCTCAAAAAAGACGAGCGTCCGCTCGTCGTCCTTCAAGGCTTCCAGCCGGGCTCGCCGCCGGCGGGGCTTGTGGGGGAGAAACCCTTCGAACGCGAACCGCTGGGCCGGAAGCCCCGAGCCGGCCAAGGCCGTCACGAGAGCCGACGGGCCCGGGATGACCGTTACATCGACGCCGTGCTCGGCCGCGGCCCGCACGAGACACGTGCCGGGGTCGCTGATTGCGGGCATGCCGGCGTCGGAGACGACGGCGACCGACTCCCCGGCAAGAATGCGGGCGAGCAGCTTAGGCGCGCGCCGCGCTTCGTTATGTTCATGAAGGCTGACGACCTGGGCGGTGATGCCGTAGTGCCCAAGCAACTTCTTCGCCTGGCGGGTGTCCTCGGCCGCCACGACGGACACTTCCCGCAACACCCGGAGCAGCCGGAAGGACACGTCTTCCAGGTTGCCGATGGGCGTCGCGCACACATACAGCCGGCCCGGGGAAGTAGTCTCAGCCAAGGCGCTGCTTTCCTCCGCTTGTGTTTAGCCCGTTTCCTCACCGGCGGAAGGCTGCGGGCGGCGTCGCCGGTGCCGCTTGGACCGGCGGCGCCGGGACTTGCGGGCCGCATGGCCCGCTGGCTGCTCGCCTCCGGCGCGCAGGAGGTCGCCTCGCGGACCAGCAGACGCATCTCTGGCCCCCGTTTCGGGCAAGTCCGCCGGTACCAGCTCTTGCACCGACTCCTGCGCCGTCTTGGCACCGGGCGCCGGCGATGGCGGTTCTGGATCGTCTTCCCGGGCGGCGGCCAGATCTTGGTTGGCGCCGGGGACGTCGCCGGCCGCTGCGGCGGCCTGGCCCGGGCGCCGCGCCCGGGTCCCGGTCAGCACTGCAGCTTCCCCCGACTCCAGTTCCTTTAATGAGACGAAAACCCGCCGGCCCTCGCCCACGTCGACCAGCACGCCTTCTCTGGCCACCAGCACCTCAAGGACCTTGCCGGTGCCCTCGCGGGTGTTCACCAAAGCCCCGGGTTCTGGCAGCTCGTTCCGAATGCGCCGGTACGTATCGTTCTCAAATTTCAGACAACACTTCAGCCGCCCGCACTGGCCGGTCAGCTTGGACGGGTTCAACGACAATTGCTGATCTTTGGCCATTCGGATCGAGACCGGTTCGAACTCCCCGAGCCACGTCGTGCAACACAGTTCTCGCCCGCAGACGCCGATGCCGCCCAGCTCCTTGGCCTGGTCCCGCACGCCGATCTGACGCAGCTCGATGCGGACGCCGAACTCGTTGGCCAGGTCCCGCACCAGCTCCCGAAAGTCCACCCGGTCTTCGGCCACGAAGAAAAACGTGAGGCGGTTGCGGTCGAAGGTGTATTCCGCGTTGACCAGCTTCATCGCCAGACCCCGGGCGGCGATGCGCTCAGCGGCCACGGCCCGGGCCCGCTCCTCGCTTTCCCGGTTCGCAAGCAACTGCTCGGCGTCCCGCTCATCGACCCGGCGCACCACCCGCCGCACCGGCTGAACGACGTCCGCCGCTGGTACGGCTTTCGCGGGAATGACCACTTCCCCGATCTCCATGCCCGCCGCGGTTTCCACGAGCACCTGGTCCCGGGGATGGAGCTCCAGATCCCCGGGTTTGAAATAGTACAACTTTCCCGCCCGCTTGAAGCGAACGCCGACAACGACCACAGTATCCTCCGGCACGGGAGGGTCACTCCTTCGGGCCCGCGGCCTTCCGTCCCCGCGCGGCCAGTTCCAAAAACAGGACGTCCACGGCATGGCGCACATTTGCGTTCTTGTCGAGCTGGCGCCGGACCTCCCGGATGGCCGAAAGCGATCCGAAGAGCGCTTCCCCAGACACCCGCTCGGCCCTGGCGGAGATGTCGGCGGCGCGGTCAAAGTTGATCAGCCACCGGCCGGGCTCGGCCGCGGACTTGGGCCGCGTGCGGCAAATCAACAAGTCCCGGAGCCAAAGCTGCACGAACTCGAGCGTTTCCATAAGCTCGTCCCGCCGCTCGTACCAGTTCCGGGCTTCCTCCAGGGCGGCTCCGGGATCGCTGGCCCACAGCCGCTCGAGCAGGGCGACGGCCGCCGATCGCCGCTCGCGCAAATCTTCCGGCGGAAACCGGGTGGCTTGGCTGATGCTGCCGTTTCCCAGGGCCGCCGCCAGCTCCGCCGCGTCCCCGTACCCTAACCGTTCCCGGAGGATGGCGGCCGCCGCCTCCCGGGACAATCGCTGGAACCGCACGTGCACGCACCGGGACACGACAGTGGGCAACAGGAACGTCTCTTGATGGGCGATCAGCACGAACACCGACGGGCCGAGAGGTTCCTCCAACACTTTGAGCAGGGCGTTTTGCGCCGCTTCGCCGGCCGCCTCCGCCGGTTCCACAAGGAAAACTTGCCGGCGGCCCCGCGAAGGTTTGAGTCCGGCCCGCCGCTTGAGCGCCCGGATTTGCTCGATGCGGATCACATCGCCGTCGGGCTCGAGCCGAACGACGTCTGGATGGCGAAAGGCCAGCGCGTCGTCGCACGCCCCGCACCGGCCGCACGGGCGGACACTGCCGTCGGGCCCTTCGCACACCAAACCGGCGGCGAAGATTCGTGCTACCGTCGTCTTGCCCACACCCCGGGGACCGGTGAACAAGTACGCGTGGGCGACTCGACCGCTGGCCAGCGCGCCCTTGAGCAGCCTTGTGGCCGCGGCTTGGCCGCGGATGTCGTCCCAGTTCACCATCGGTCACCCGTGACCACTATAGCTCATCTAGCGATACAGGTCCAGCAACAGGCCGCGGATCTCGTCCAGGCGGGCCACGATCGCCAGGTTGTCCTTCTCCCGGGCCATGAGCAACCGGGTCAACTCTTCCAGCCGCAGGTCCAAGACCCGCACGATGTAGAGGAGCCGGCGGCGCCCGCCCCGGGCGAAACCCGTTTCCGTCTCGACCCGGTACATTCGCCCCACGGCCGCGGCCACCGCCCGGGACAGCGCCTCTTTGTACGCCCGCAATGCTTCCAGGGAGCCCGAGGCTTTCAGTTGCGCGGCGGCCTGGTCCACTTCGGCCAGCATCGTCTCGATGGCGGCCTGGTGCTGCGCATCCCTCAGGCGCAGCTCCTCCCGGAATTCGATCCCCCGGGAGCCGCCCCGGCGCGCGACGCCGCCAGGCCCTGAGACATTGGGCCGCGCCCGGCTGGTTCGCCGCCGCTCCACCTTCACAGGACCATCCCCCGCTTCGCCAGCCGGTCCATGACGATCCTCCGGATGTCGGCCTGCACCGCGTCCACACCCCGGCCCTCCACTTTCACGGACACGAAGCGAGCGGGTTCGTCCAAAGCCAGCCTGCGGTAGGCCTCCCACACCCGGCGCTGGAACTCAAGTCCCCGGCCTTCGATGCGGTCTTGGACCGCGCCTTTCCGAAACGACCCGGCGGGGTCCAGGTCCAGCAAGATGGTCAGGTCGGGCGAAAGCCCCCCGGTGGCCACGTCGTTGACGCGGCGGATGTCCTCTTCCGCCAGGCCCAGGCCGCCCCCCTGGTAGGCGATGCTCGAGTCGACGTACCGCTCGCAGACGACCACCGCTCCCTGCTTGAGGGCCGGTCGGATGACCTCGTCCACGTGCTGGGCCCGGTCCGCCGCCAGCAGCAACAACTCGGCAACCGGCGAAAGGTGCCTTCCGGGCTCAAGCAGCAGCCGGCGAAGCTCCCGGCCAAGCCCGGTGGCTCCGGGTTCGAACGTGTGCACCACCGACGCGCCCCGCTCCTTAAGGAACCGGACCAAGAGTCGGGCCTGGGTCGTCTTGCCGCAACCGTCGGGACCTTCGAAGGTGATGAACATGCCGTCAGCGCCCATTGTCCGTCAGCCGGACCGGCAAGATGCGAACCCGCCGGTTGGGCTCCTCCCCGACGCTCATGGAGCGCAGGCGGGCTCGCTCGATGAGCTCGTGCTGAATCCGGCGCAAATACGGCCCCCGCGGCGAGAGGTCTACCGGGGATAGCTCCTGCTGCACCCGCTGGATTCCCTCCTCGGCCTCGATCAGCGCTTCGGTTTCCTCCCCGCCCTGCGCCAGGCTGTCCAAGAACGCATGCATCTGCGTGAGGGTGTTGCTGCGAATGACGTGCACCGGCAGGCCCGCCCGCTCGGCCTCCCGGAGCTTCTTGGGCATTTTCCGGTACTGCCCTTTCAAGGTGAGGACGAGATGCGCCTGGCGCAAGTCGTCGGTGATTTGCACCGGTGCTCCCGTCTCCGCAATGGCTCTTTCCAACCGGTTGCGGCTGACGGCATGCGGAAAGATCCGGATCCGCCCGGTCACAGGCGGCACAGCCGCCGTTTCCTCAGCAAGCCGGAATCCTCCCGTCCCAGGATGCGCGGGCGCCTCTTCCGGCGGCACCGAACGGATGTCGATCTCCCCCGACTGGGTGCGCTGCCGAATCTCGGGCCGGGGTTCCAGTCCCCGCAGGAAGCTATCCACGGTGCTTGCCACATCGTGATGAACCGCCACCCGGTCCCGGTCTTGAATTTCGATGACGACCGGGAAAGTCGGCGGCGCTTTGCGTTCGAGCACCGTCTTTTGGGTGCCCCGCTTGCGGGCTTCCTCATCGCCCAGCGTCACCGCTTGAATGCCGCCGATGAGGTCCGACAGCGTCGGGTTGAGCACCAGATTTTCCAAGGTGTTGCCGTGGGCTGTGGCCACCAGCTGCACGCCCCGCTCGGCGATAGTGCGGGCCGCCTGGGCTTCCGCTTCGGTTCCGATCTCGTCGATGACGATCACTTCTGGCATGTGATTTTCCACCGCTTCGATCATCACGTCAGCCTGGCGAGTTGTATGAGGCACCTGCATCCGGCGGGCGTGCCCGATGGCCGGATGGGGCACATCGCCGTCGCCGGCGATCTCATTGGACGTGTCGACGATGACGACCCGCTTGTGCAGTTCGTCCGCGAGGACCCGGGCGGTTTCCCGCAGCATGGTCGTCTTTCCCACGCCGGGGCGGCCGAGCAGCAAGATGCTCCGGCCGCTTTCGATGACGTCGCGGATGATGTCGATGGTGCCGAACACCGCCCGCCCGATCCGGCACGTGAGGCCGATGATGGTTCCCTGCCTGTTGCGGATGGCGGAAATCCGATGCAAGGTTCGCTCGATGCCGGCCCGGTTGTCGTCGCCGAACTGCCCGACGCGCCGCACGACGTAGTCGATGTCATCCCGGGACACGGGCGCATCGCTCAGATACACGAACCCGTCGGGAAACCTCGCTTCCGGACGGCGGCCGAGGTCCAACACGATCTCCAGCAGCTGGGACACATTTTCCAGCCCAAGGAGGGCGTCCCGGACGCCGGGAGGCAAAACGTCCAGCAACTGCTCCAAGTTGTCGACGATTTCTTCCCTCTGGGTCATGCGTTTCACCCCGGATCAGCCACCCGCAGCGCGGGTCTGCCCGCTTGGTTTCTCAATCCCCGCACTTCCCCGCCCCGGCTTAGGATGTCCTGCAAATACTCCACCGCTTCCTCCGAAACCTCCTCGCCCGGCCACAGCACGGGCACGCCGGGCGGGTACGGGCAGACGACGTCCGCGGCTACATGGCCCGCCGCCTGGTCCAAGGGCGTAATCCGCCCTCGCCCCAGCGCCGCGTCCCGGGGAGAAAGCCGCTGGGCGCCGGGCGGGGGCCAGGCCGGTTGCCGCTGGCTCCCGCCTGCACGCGGTCGCCCGCGGCTGACGATCCCAGGGCCCCCTTGGCGAGTCTCGGCGCTCAAACGGCGCAAGGCGTCCACCAGGGCCCCCGCGGTGGAGCGGTCGTCCCCCAAGGTGATCAGGGCCAGCACATGGCCCGCCCCTCCCATCTCCACCTGCACCCCGAGCGCCCGCAACCGGCGGGCCGCCGTGAACCCGCTCATCCCAAGGTCTGCCACGGAAATGACGACCTTGGTCTCGTCCAACCGCAGGCCGCTTCTATCCGGGCGCCAGCAGGCCAGGCCTTCTATCCCGGCCACCGCTTCCCGGACTTCGGACGCGATGGCCAACGCCTTGTCCAGCAAGGCCTTTCCCTCTATGGCTGCCTGGCGACGGGCCGCGTCGAGGGAGGCAAGGATGAGAGCCGAAGGGCTTGTCGTTTCCAGCAGGGCCAGCACCGTTTCGACCGCCTGGTGCGGCACGGCGTTGTCCCGGCCGAGAAGCCACGATCCTTGAGTTAACGCTCCCAGCAGCTTATGGGGGCTTTGCGCGCTGATGTCGGCGCCGCATGCGAGGGCCGGCGGGGGCAGGGCGGGATGGAGCCCGAGGTGGGCACCGTGGGCCTCGTCGACGAGCACCGCCATGCCCCGGGATTGGGCGTCCCGGGCCAGGGAAGCCAAATCAAAGGCGACTCCCTCGTACGTGGGATAGGTGACCAACACCGCGGCGGCGTCGGGATTCTCGTCCATCGCCTTGCGCCAGGCATCCAAGCGGGGCGGCAACGGGATCCCTGAGGCCGGATCGAATTCCGGCTCGACAAACACCGGCCGGGCGCCGGCGAGGATAAGGCCCCCGGCCACCGAGCGATGGCTGTTGCGGGCGACGATGACCTGCCGGCCCGGGACGGCTGCCAGAAGCATCGCGTGCACGCCGCTTGTCGTGCCGTTGGCGAGGAAGAAACAATAGTCGGCCCCGAAAGCCCGGGCGGCCAGGCCTTCCGCCGCGGCCCGAGCGGCCGGCCAGCTGTCGTCGAACCGGGGGGATGTCAACACGTCCGAAACGTCGAGGCTGAGAGCGCCAAGGCCGATGCGCTCCCGCCATCCGTTGGGAGCTCCCCGCCCCTGCTTGTGCCCGGGAGTGTGAAACGGAACCGGCCCCTCATCGGCGTAAGCGGCCAGCGCCGCGAGAAACGGTGCATCCTCCTGGCGAAGACCGGAGGCGTCTTTTGGACGCCCCAAGGCCGCCCCACCTCAAACACACCCCTGGCCGGCGGCGCCCCCCCCCCCAACACCAGAGACGCTC
>JACDOI010000050.1 GCA_017656145.1 Bacillota bacterium
GGGTTGGCGGCGCGGGGGCGGGTTCCCCCTAAATCGTTTGTTTTGGGTTCCCCGCGCGGGGTCCGGGGGGGGCGATTCCCGGGGGGGGGGGGTTTTGGGCGCCCCCCACCAAACAACGCTACTGTTCGATGGTGAAGTTGTAGAAGGCCACGTCGAACCCGAGCAGACCGACGTAGCGGTACCCCTTGACGTGATCGCGAAACGCTATGCGGTGCACCGGGTTGGCCACGAACACGCTGGGAACCTGCTCGACGATAAGCCGTTGCGCCTCGCCGTACAGCTCCAGCTGCTCCTCTTCTGTGACCGCCCGGCGGGCTGCTTCCAGCGTCTCCGTGATTTCCGGGACGTCCAACCACGCGGTCGCCCGGTAGCTGCCGTGGGCCGACGGATGGTACATCCCGAACGTGTGGCTGTCGGCGTGGGGATACTTCAACGTGTCGAAGATGTTCAACACATGAGGCGTTGTATCCACCGATGTGGATAGCTCCGTCACCCGGCCCCACGGCTCCGGCCGGATGTTGAGATTGATCCCGATCTCCGCCAGGTGGGCCTGCCACATGAGCCCCACCTTTTCTTGCATGGGAACCGAAGCGCTGTAGACGAAATCAATGGTAAGCTCGCCCGGCTCATACCCGGCCAACGCCAAATGCTCCCGGGCTTTCTCCAGGTCGAACGTGAACACGGGCACATCCGGATTGTGGCCGTAGGCCAAAACCGGCACGGGCCCGCGGGCTTGCACCGCGCCCGGGAAGATGTATTTCAGTGCGGTCTCGTAGTCGAACGCGTAGGCCAAGGCCTTCCGAACGTGAAGGTTGTCCGTCGGAGCCTTCTGCGTGTTCAGGGGAAGATGGAACAGCTGCGCGCTGGGCTGCTCATCCACGATGACGCCGGGGGTGCGCTTCAGGTCGTTGAACGTCTCCACGCTGGCCCACTGGTCGATCATGTCGGCTTCTCCGGCCCGGAGCATGGTCTTGCGCACCGCTTCTTCCAGGACGATCTTATAGTGCACCCGCTCCACCTGGCCGGGCTGCCATCCTCGCCAGTAGTCGTCGAAGCGCACCATGACGTATTCGGAGCCCCGGGACCACCGCTCCTTCATGTAGGGCCCGGAACCCGCCACATTCTCCTCCAAAAACTTTTGGCCGTAGTCGCCGTATTCACCGAATTCCCCGGCCTGCAGGTTGGCCATGACTAGATCTTTGTTGACGATAAACAGCTGTATGAGCGTGGACAAAAACGGCGCATATGGCTGGTGAAGGTGGAACGCCACCGTATGATCGTCGCGAACTTCCACCTCCCGGACGACGCCTTCCCATAGCCACGAATAGCCGCGTCCGATGGCCATCATCCGGTCAAAGGAAAACTTGACGTCTTCAGCGGTGAGCTCGGTACCATCGTGAAACTTGACCCCGCGACGGATGTTGAACGTGTACGTCAGACCGTCGTCCGAAACGGTCCAGTCCGTCGCGATGTGGGGCCCGGGTTCCATGGAACCTTCGGCATCCTTGGGATACAGCAGCGGGTCGTACTGGTTCAGCACAATGTGCAAAGAACTTTCATCGGTATGCTTGGCCGGGTCAATGGTAGTGATGACCTGGCCTTCCAGATACGTCATGACCACCGGGGATTGAGCCATCGCCGCCGTGCCGGTCATCAACACGCTTACTACAACCAACAGGCCCACGACAGCCTTGTTCAATGCCACAATTCGACCCTCCCGTCAATGAAAACCCAATAGAGTGATCCGTTTCAGTTTTGTGTCCACTTCCAGGTCCCGGCCCGGCGACTTCCCGGATTATGTGCACCAAACACCCCCTTTCAAACCGTCAAGATGTCCCGGGACAACCCGCTCAAGGTCCGAACACCGGTGGCCGTCACCACCGCGACTTCCTCCAGCCGGATGCCGAACTTGCCCGGCAGATAGATGCCCGGCTCCACGGTGAACACCATGCCTTCCTCGAGCACCAGCTCATTGGTGGAGGTGACGCTGGGCGCCTCGTGGGCCTCAAGTCCCAACCCGTGGCCGGTGCGGTGGACGAAGTACGGACCGTACCCCGCTTCCTCGATGACCGCCCGGGCCGCCCGGTCCACCTCCCGGCACGGAACCCCCGGCTTGATCGCGGCCAGGGCTGCTCGCACCGCGGCGTCCACGATCCGGTGCACCTCCGCGTACTCCCGGGACGGCTCGCCGGCGCACACAACCCGGGTGATGTCGGAACAATACCCGTTCCGGCGGGCGCCCACATCCACGGTTACCCCATCCCCCGGGGCTATCCGGCGCGCGCCGGTATGGTGGTGGGGCAAGGCGGCGTTTGGTCCCGATGCGATGGACGTGAACAACACTTCCGGCGCGCCGGCCCGCCGGAACGCGTCCTGGGCTTTTGCGGCGACGTCCAACTCGGTGGCCCCGGGACGGCAAGCTCCGGCGGCGGCACGCACCGCCTGGTCGGCCGCCGCGGCGCTCTCGGAAAGCAAGGTCAGCTCCGCCGGCGACTTGACCATCCTCAGCGGATTGATGATGCTTGAGGCAAGGCCCGGTTCCCCGCCGGGCCACGTGCGGCGCAGAAGAAGAAAGAAATCGGCCCGCATGCCGTCGTCCACCAGCAGCCGGCGGACGGGACCGCCCAGCCGGGAGGACAAAGCCTGCATCGCCCGCTGGGGTCCTTCGTCATCGCCGTACGACGCCACGACCGCTTCGGGCAAATGGCTCAATTCGTTTCGGCATTGCTCCAGATTGAGTTCGGGTATCAACAGCCCGACGGCCTCAGGCGCCAGCAAGAGAAAGCTGGGCCGTTCGTCCGGTTTCGGGGTAAACCCCGCCAGGTAAAAGAAGTTCGGTCCCGGGGGTACAGCGACCAAATCCACCCGTTGGGCTTCCATGGCTTGCCGGAGCCGGCGGAGGCGGTCTTGGGCGTCGCGCCGAAACTGCCGCACCACGTCATCGGCCACCGGGGGTCGCCTCCTCCACTCCAGCCAATTCTTCCTCAGTTAATCCGTACACATCCCGGGCCGCTTGGACGGTGATCATGCCGGCCCGCAAGTCGGCCAGCACCTTTTCCCGGGGCCGAAGGCGCGGATCGCCCCACCCGCCGCCGGTGCCGGTCACGAGGCGAAGCATGTCCCCCTTCGCCAGGTATGCCCGGGCCAGCTTGCCCGCAGGCGGCTCCTCCCGGCCGTCGGCCCGCACCACCTGCACATAGTTGGGCGATCCGTCCCGCCCCCCCTGAACCCCCCACGGGCGGAACCGATGTCGCCCGAACGATGCAGTCACCGTCGCGCCTTCTTCGCTGGTGACGACATACTCCCTGACCATACCCCGGCCGCCCCGGAACCGGCCTTCCCCGGCATCCACGATATCGAACGCGTACCGGTTTACCCGCACGCTGTAGGACGCCTCGGCCACCTCCGCGGGCAAAACGTACGTCTCGCCGTCGCCGACGCAATACAACCCGTCCTCGCCGTCTTTGTCGAATCCGGCTCCCCATCCGCCCGCGTTGGGCTCGACCAAGATCGCCAACTCTCCGGTTTCCGGCCGGGTTGAGACGACCACTTCCGCGCACACGCTGAGATAATGACCGGCGGTGAGCCGCTCGGGAACCGCGGGCGCCAACGCCTTCCAGACGATTTCCGTCGAGAACAGCCTGGCTTCCCAGTGGGTAGAAACCGGCGCCGGTCGCTGGGCGGTGAGGACTGTGCCGTCGGGACAAATCACCCTAAGGGGACGGAAACAGCCCTCGTTGGCGGGTACGTTCGGGTTGGTGAGGGCGAGGAAAATCGCCCGCACCCCGGACATGAGCGCTACCCGGGAACAGTTTACCGGGCCCCGGGACTGGGGCGCGGTTCCAGTGAAGTCGGCGATGAACTCGTCGTCGGTAATGGTGACCCGCACCCGCACGGGCCTCGGTTCGTGCCCCAATCCGTCGTCGTCAATGAAGTCCTCGGCTTCGAACACTCCCTTGGGAAGGCGAGCCAGCCCTTGCCGGGCCAGCTGCTCACCGTGGTTCAACAGTTGTTCGATGGCCTGGTGCACCGTGTCGATCCCGTACTTCGCGCACAGCTCCTGCATCCGGACTCCGGCCAATCGCAAGCACGCGGCCTGGGCGTGCAAGTCCCCCAGCGTCATGTCGGGAGTGCGGACGTTGGCCGCGATGATGTCCAAAATTCCTTGTTCGGGCCGGCCTTGCCGGAACAGGCGCACTCCCGGCAACTGCAGCCCTTCCTGGTAAATCTCGGTAGCATCCGTCGTCCAGCTGCCGGCATCTTTCCCGCCGATCTCGCTCCAGTGCGCCTTGTTGACCGCAAAGGCCACCAGATGTCCATCGACGAAGATGGGCATGACCATGGACACATCGCTCAAGTGGCTCCCGCCGCCCCCATAAGGGTCGTTCGTGGCGAAGATATCCCCGGGCGCCATGTCGTCGCCGAACTTGTCCAGGATGTCCTGAACCGCGTACGTCAGCGTGCCGAGAAAGCCGGTGACGCCGTTGGCCTGTCCGATCAATTCCGCCCGGGCCGTCGTCAGGGCGCAAGCGTAATCCAAGACTTCGTAGATGATCGGACTTTTGCTGGTCCGCCCCAAGGAGGCAAACATTTCCTCCGCGATGGCCAGCAAGCCTTCCCGGACGATTTCCGCTGTAAACGGGTCCAAAGGTTTGCTCCCGCCGGGCGACCGGAACACCGGCCTACACCCCCGTCTCCACCAGAATATTGCCGAGCTCGTCCACCCTAGCCCGCTGTCCCGGGTGGACGACCGCGGTCGACGTCGGCTCCTCAATGATGGCCGGGCCTTCCACCGCCCTATCCGGCACCAAATTGGCCCGCTCGTACACCGGGCAGCTGACCCATCCGGTTCCCTCAAAGAGCACGTTCCGCCGGCCCTTGGGCGAGCCGTCGCCGGAAAACGCCGGCGCCAACGCCTCCACATCCACCGGCGTCTCCTGGCAGACCGCGCTCACATGGAAGTTGACCAGTTCCACCGGCGAGTCGAGCCGGAACGTGTACGCTTGCTCATGGAGCTCGTGGAAACGGGCCTCCATCTCTTGCCGGTCCACCGCCGCCACCGGAACCCGCACTGTATGCTCCTGGCCTCGATAGCGCATATCGACCAAGTACCGCAAGTGCACCCGAGAGGGATCGAACCCCGAGGCGGCCATGAACGCCAGCGCTTCCTCCTTCATCGCCGCGAACAGCGCCTTCACCTGGTCCATGTGCTCATCGGCGCTGGGCAAAAGGCGGGTGCGGACAAAATCCTGGACCGGGCGGGTCGCCAACATCCCCAAGGCGCTGAACGTGCCCGGCGCCGGCGGAATGAGGACCCGGCGGATGTGCAGTTCCTGGGCGAGGGCCGCAGCGTGCAACGGCCCCCCGCCCCCGAACGCCACCAGGGTGAAGTCCCGGGGGTCGTATCCCCTCCGGACAGACACAAGCTTTATCGCGTTCACCATGCTCGCATTGGCCACCCGCAAAATTCCAAGAGCCGCCTCTTCCACCGGCAGGCCGAACCGTTCCGCCAAGGGCCGGATAGCTTCTTTCGCCTTATCCGGGTCTAGGCGCAAGTCGCCGGCCAAAAAGTACGCGGGATTCAACCGGCCGGTCAGCAGGTTGGCGTCGGTCACCGTCGGCTGCGTTCCGCCCCGCCCATAGCAGGCCGGACCGGGCACCGACCCGGCACTTTTGGGGCCGATGCGCACTGCCCCTGCCTCGTCTATCCGGGCGATGGAGCCGCCCCCGGCCCCGATCTCGACGATGTCCACCACCGGCACTTTGATGGGGTATCCAGGCAGTCGTCCATCCCGCTCAATCCGGTAGTCGGTGGTGATGCGAACTTGCCCGGCCTCTACCAGCGACGTCTTGGCAGTGGTGCCCCCGATGTCGAGCGTGATGATGTTGTCTACGCCGGCCCGCCGGGCCACAGCCTGGGCGCCGATGACGCCGGCCACCGGTCCCGACTCGACCAGGTGAATCGGCTGCTTACGGGCGACGGCAAACGGGGTCGTGCCGCCGTTGGACTTCATGACCTCTAGGCCCCGGCCAATGCCCAGCTCCTTTAGCTCCGACTCCAGGCGCTCCAGATACCGGCTGGCCGCCGGCCTGACGTAGGCGTTCAACACGACGGTGCTTTTGCGCTCGTACTCGCGCCATTCCATCGTAATCTCGTGGGAAGCGCTGACGGCCACCCCGGGCAACAGTTCCCGCAACAGTTCAGCGCACCGCTGTTCGTGGGCGGGGTTGGCATAACTGTGCAAGAAGCAGACGGCTACCGCCTCCAGCCCTTCCCGGGCGATCTGGTCGGCCACCCGCCGTACATCGCCCTCGTCAAGGGGGGTAACGACCCGGCCCCGGTAGTCGATGCGCTCGGTGACTTCGTACCGCCACTGTCGGGGGACGAAGGGAGCCTGCTTGCGGAAACGCATGTTGTACATGTCGGGCCGATTGGCGCGGCCGATGGCTAACACGTCCCGAAACCCGCGGGTCGTCACTAGGCCGGTGCGGGCCCCTTTCCGCTCGGTCAGGGCGTTGATGACCACCGTAGATCCGTGGACGAACCCCTCCACTTGTCCCGGATCGATCCCGGCCTTGCGGATGACGTCCAGGACGCCCTGGCTGAAATGGGGCGGGGTGGACGGGGATTTGGCCAGACCGACTCGCCCGTCCGGGGAGACGTACACCAGATCCGTAAACGTCCCGCCGATGTCGGTCGCCACTCTCACGCAGGCGTCTCTCCTTCCGCGAGCCGCTTCCGCTCCAGGTCGGCACACCGGAGAATCACCCGGTCGAGCCCGGCCAAAAACGCGTCGGGATCGTTGAGCGCCTGGCGCCGGGCCGTCATCAACTCATCGACAACTTGCCTGAGGTCCCCAGCGTCCGAGGCCCAAGCAGCGGCCACGCTTGCAACGCGGCATGCCGCTTCGGCCAGGCGCATGGGCCCGTAGTGGTCCGGTTCCCTCGGCAACTGCCGCGCGGCGGTGACCAGAAAGCAAAACAAATCGTACAAATCATCCTCGAACGGCTGCCGGCCTTCCGGCCCTCCCAAACGGTGGCGCCCGTTCGGCATCGGGCCTTGGGACTTAGGCGCGCGATTGGGCGTATCGCTCATAAAACACCACCTCATCCATCGAGGGGACGGCTTTCGCGCGCGGCGCCTCTGCCGGATACCCCACGGATATGAGCACTACCGGCTCCACCGAAACCGGCATGTCCAAGATCGTACGTATGGCCGCTGCATGGAATGAGCGAACCGGGCACGCTCCCAAGCCCAACCCGTGGGCGGCCAAAAGCAAATACGCCAGCGTCACGCCCGCGTTCAGGTAGAGCGCAACGTCCCGCCCGTCCTTTCCCCCGCGGGCTTTGGCCAGCTCCGTATCGGCGGCCAACACCAAAACCGCCGCGGGATGGCCCGACAACCCCGGTGCAAAACGGCGGACGGCCCGGATGCGGGCCGGCTGTTGTACGACGATGAGCCGCAGCTCCTGTGCGTTGCTGGCCATAGGACTGTTTTGCAGCACGCGGACCAATTGCTCAATCGTATGAGGTGCGAGAGGGTCCGGACGGTACGCCCGGATGCTTCGGCGGGTCTTTATCGCCTCAAAGAGGTCCATCATTCCACCTTCAATATCGATGGTCGGGGGTTAGGTTTGCATTCTAGTATAAGTGTTCGTCTAAGAGGCAACCACGTAGAGGATGCACCAATGCGAAGGACGTTAACTGGGCATCGTGAACAAAGGAGTTCCAATCGACGGACCCCAGAAACCAGCCAGGGCATTGTGCGGTTTGCCCGGGCTGGCCCTGGACTTAGCGGGCTAGCCCTTGGTTCAACCGCGTTTCGCCCGCCAGAATCCGCTTGACCTTGAACGCCAGCAGCAAGTTGAGCCGAGCGTCGGGCTGAGACAAATCGATGCCTAAAATGTTCTCGATGCGCCGCAGCCGATATCCCAACGTGTTGCGATGAACAAACAATTCCTCGGCGGTGCGCACCGCGTTCCCGTCGTTTTCCACATACCGCTGCAACGTCTCGCTGAAGTGCGTGCCGTGCCTCTGGTCGTACTCATCCAGCGGCGCCAAGGTTTCCCGGTAGTACGCCTCCAGGTCCCGCAAGCGGCCCGGGTCAAACAGCAACCGGTACAATCCCAAGTCGTCGTAGTGAAACACGCCTTCGTCTGCGAACACGATCCGGCCGATGCGCAACGCCTGGCGGGCTTCCCGGTAGCTTTTGGCCAGCCCCACCACCGGAGCGTGGGGGCGCCCGATGCCCACCGACACCGTGATGGGCGGCACCCGCGCGGCCACCTGCCGGCGAATCTCCTGCCCCAACTCCTTCGTTCCCGCGATCGCTCCGTCGCCTTGATCCCGGGCGCAGGTGAGGATGACGATGTTGTCGCTTTGCGCGGCCGTCACGCCGCCCGGATCCCAACGGCTCAACACTTCCCGGACCACATCCAACAGCCGCCGCTTGATGGCTTGAATTTCGGCCTCCTTGAGAGTCTTATCGCCAGCCAGGTACAGCCTCTGAAACCGGTCGATGTCCACCACCACAGCCGTATTCAGGCGGGTGATGTCCCAGTTGAGAGCCCGGGCCCGGCGGACCATCAGGTCGGGCGACTCAAAATTGGAGGAAATGATGTCCTGGATCGCATCGGCCTGCAGGCGGCCACGGGCTTCCTCCACTGCCCGCTTTTTGACCATCTCCAAGGCGGCCACGATGGACGCCTGTTCGACAGCCAGCATGTCCAGTTCGCCCGGCGCCTTGCGACCGCCGACCAGCGTCACATAGCCCGCCACATCGTCGTCCACGATGATGGGGGCGATGACCCTGAGAGGGGCTGAACCCTGGGCCGGAACGCAGACGACGTTGCGCCGCTTTGCCGCCCCTTGCAAGTACGGGTCGAGGCCGTGGGCCCCCAGTCCCCGCTCGCTGCGCCACTCCTCCACCCGGGTTCGAGTCATGCCCTCCGCCTGCCGCCACCGGCTCGGCACCGCGGCGGCCAGCACCCGCACCATCTCGTCCTCGATGAGCACCGCCCGCTCCACCGCATCGGCCAGGTGCTGGGCGATGGCGTCCATGCCCTCCCCCTTCAGCACGACTCCGGTCAGCTTGCGGTGAATGTCAGCGGTCCGCTGAAGAAGCACCGTCTGCCGGCTCAACAGTTGGGTCAATACGGGCGTGGTGATGTCGCTGTGGGGCAGGTGCGGGGGCACGTCGATGATGGGGATGTCGTAGCGGTCCGCCAGGGCGATTACTTCGGGCGACAACTCTTTGATGTACCGCTGGAGCTTGATGACCAGCCCGGCGCTGCCCCGCAGGTACATCTCCTCGATCAGGTTAAGCTGCAACCGGACATCGTCCTTGATGGAGTACCCGGTGGTGACCAACAGCTCGCCGCCCCGCAGCCATCCCCGAACGTCGGGTACCTCCACCACATCGACCCGTTCGACGACCCGGTCCACTCCCCGTTCCCCGGCCAAGAGCCGGGCTTCGGTGAACGGTTGTATCTTGAGAACGGCTCGAATCGTCAACCCCACAGAAAATCCCCTTCCAGCCCGAATCCCTTCGTCTCGCCGGTGCCCTTTCCCTGGAGGGGATGATTCCCTGCTATCGACCGGGCGCCTTGAGCCTCAAGCGAAACCGCCGGCTTCTAGCCGCGCTGACCCGAGCCGGTCAGAAATCCGGCAATGGCCGCACCGTACACCTGGGTGAATTGAATGACATCCTGCACCGCAACCCGCTCATTGTAACCGTGAATCCCGTCCAATTCCCCCGGGCCGCATTGGATGGTGGGAATGCCGTGGGTCCGGAAGTGGCGGGCGTCGCTGGAGGCATATTGGAACACCGGGCTGACTTCGGCACCGCTCACCTGCCGGATGCCCCACAGGACCGATTGGACCACCGGCTCGGACGGCAGCGTGTAATTGGGCTCGCTGCGCCACCTAAGCGACTCGATCTCCACCTCCAAACCCCGGGCTTGCAGCATTTCCCGGAGGTGAGCCACCACTTCCTCCGAGCGGGTACCCCAAGGAACCCGCATGTCGATCTCCGCTTCACACCGGTCGGCTACCATGTTGATCTTGTCGCCACCCCGGATGACCCCGGCGTTGACCGTTACCCGTTCAAATACTTGGGCCAGTTCCGGGATGCCCCGCTCCTTCACCAAAGACTCCTGGGACCGGCGGACGACCTCCGCGATCTCAGGAGGCATGGGCCACTGGCGATCAAAGATGCGGTACACCGTTTCCACCGCCTCGGCCATGGTGCGGATCGCACTGTTGCCGATGATGGGCGACAGGCTGCCGTGGGCCGGCACTCCCCGGGTCGAAAGCCGAAGCCAGCAGGCGCCCTTTTGCCCGATGGTCGGCTGCTGCCGGGACGGTTCCCCGATGATGCAACCGTCACCGGTCACCTGGCCGGTCTCCAACAGCCACTGGGTCCCCTCCCGACCGCCGGTCTCCTCGTCGCACACCACCGTCAACACCAGCTCGCCGGGAAGATCCCTCACCCGGGAAGCCGCGACGAAGGCGGTGATCAAGCCTGCGAGCCCGCCTTTCATGTCCGTGGCGCCCCGGCCGAGGATGTAACCGTCCCGGATTTCGCCCCCGTACGGGTCCCACGCCCAGCCGTCCCGGGTTCCCGAGGGAACGACGTCGATATGCCCGTTGAGGATGAGTGTCGGCCCCGGCCTGTTTCCTTTGATCCTAGCCAGGAGATTGACCTTCCCGGGGCGGGGGGCCAGAATCCGGGATTCGATTCCCCGTTGCGCCAAGTATTGCTCGACAAACGCCACCGCCTCGCTCACGTCGCCGGGCGGATTTTCCGTAGGAAATTGGATGAGCCGGGCAGTCAAATCCACCGCCTCTTGAGGATCCAGCTCATCCTGAATGGCGCGGTATATCGTTTCCAGCACGAATGACTCCTCCTTCGCCATCCCGGACATGCTTTCCGGCCCGGCGCGCTCATGTCTGCCTGGCCATCTTCGGATCAAGGGCGTCCCGGAAACCGTCTCCCAGGAAATTGAACCCCATGACGGTCACCATGATGGCCACCCCGGGCATCACCGCGATCCACCACGCGAAGCTCAAGTAGCCCCGCCCGTCAGCGATGAGGGCGCCCCACTCCGGCGTCGGCGGCTGCGCCCCAAGGCCCAGGAAGCTCAACGACGCCGCCCACAATATGGCCGTTGGTATGTACAGGGTCGTGTAGACAATGAACGGCGCCACGGTGTTGGGCGCTACGTGCCGCAGGATGATCCGCCAGTCGCTCAGTCCTACGGCTTTCGCCGCCTCGATATAGGTGGAATTGCGGATGGCCAGCACTTCCCCGCGGACGAGGCGTGCGAACTCGGTCCAGCCGCTGACGCCGATGGCCAAGATCATGTTCGATATGCCGCCGCCCAGGGCGCCGGCAATGGCCAGCGCCAGCACCAGCGTGGGGATGGCGAGCATGATGTCGATGAGGCGGGAGATGTACGCGTCCACCTTGCCGCCGAAGTAGCCGCTGGCAAATCCCAACAGGGCGCCGAGGATAGACTCAATGGCCACCACCGCCACGCCGATGAGCAGCGCGTACCGGGTTCCGTAGATGACCCGGCTGAACACGTCCCGTCCCAAGTCGTCCGTACCGAACCAGTGGTCCCGCGACGGCGGCTCCAACAACGCATCGAAGTTTTGCTCTGCCGGGTCATAGGGCGCGATCCACGGAGCGAACACGGCCGTCAAGACCAGGGCGACGACGATGATCGCCCCGACCACCGCCAGCTGATTCCGGCGCAGGCGGCGCAAAACAACCGTCCACGGAGATCCACCCACCCCGGGGGTTGTCGCTTCTCCCATCGCACCCATGCTCGCCACCTCTTGATACAGAGCTCAGTCGTATTTGATTCGGGGGTCCACCCACGCGTACATGACGTCCACCAGCAAATTGGCCAAAACGACCAACAGGGCCAGGAAAAGCACCGCGCCTTGTACGACCGGATAATCTCGCTTCATGATGGAATCGACCATCAACCGGCCCATTCCCGGCCAGGCGAACACCGTCTCGGTGACCACCGCACCCCCGAACAGCCACGGCATGCGCAATCCCAGCAACGTCATCACGGGAATCAACGAATTGCGCATGGCGTGTTTGACGACGATAACCGTCTCCGGCAACCCTTTCCCGCGCGCCGTCCGGATGTAGTCCTCATGGATCACTTCCAGCATGTTGGAGCGGATGAGGCGGGTGAACAGCGCCGCCGGAGGCAGCCCCAAGGTCAAGGCCGGCAAAATGTGGGACAAAAAGCCGTCCACGCTCCACAGCGGCCCGTGGCGACCCGAAATGGGCAGCCACCCTAGCTGCACGCCGAAGATCAAGATGAAAATCAGTCCAAGCCAAAAGTTCGGCGCCGATACCCAAAACAGCGCGAACACGCGCGAGGCGTTGTCGAAGACGGAGTACGGCTTGACCGCGGAGATCACTCCCGCGGGTATGCTGATGACCAGGGTGATCAGCAAGGCCAGGATCGTCAGCGACAGCGTCGCCTCCACCCGCTGGCCGATCATGGTGGTCACCCGATCGTTGGTGCGGATGGATTTCCCCAAGTCGCCTTGCACAGCCCGGAACAGCCAGCGGGCGTACTGGACCAGGATAGGATCGTCCAACCCCAGCTCCGCCCGGCGCTCGTCCACCTTCTCCTGGGCGACGTTCGGCCCGTACATCAAGCGCACGGGATCGCCGCTGATATGCATGAGCGAAAAAACGATCAGGCTCACCCCAAGAACGGTCGGGATGAGCGATACCAGCCGTTTAAAGATGTAACGCCACAACCGGGCAACACACCTTCTTCAAGCCGGCGGGAAAGGACCCGTGAAGGTCCTCCCGCCGGCTGGTCCAAGATTTTCCGTGCAACCCGATTGCCCGGGCAACTTGTGAACTACTTCTTGTACAGCTCCAGCGCCCGCAGGGTCGGCGGCCACCACGGATGCTTCATCAGCTCATCTACACCGCCGACCGACGTCTTGGCCGCCAAAATTTGCGCGTTGGACACCAGCGGCACCCACGCGGCCGACTCGATGGCGATGCGCTGCGCTTCGTTCAGCGCCCGCTGCCGCTCTTGCGGATCCAGCGCGTTTTGGGCCGTCTCCAAATTGGCGTCCAGCTCCGGCGTGCTCCACAGAGCGTAGTTGCTGGAACCGATGTTGGTCGAGTGGGTCAGGAAGAACAAGTACGGATGACCCAGCCACCACGTGTTGCGGAACACGCCGATGTCGAAGTCGCCTGCCCGGGCCCGGTCATAGGTAGCGCCGACTTCGGCCGTCTCCAGGTTGACCCGGATGCCGATGTTCCCTAGCTGGGCCTGGATGATTTCACCGGCCCGCCGCCACTGATCGATGTTCGAGAAGGTGATCAGCGTCAGTTCCAGCGACTGGCCATCCTTCTGGCGGATGCCGCCGGGGCCGACGCGCCATCCGGCTTCATCGAGCAACGCCCTGGCCCGCTCGGGATCGTACTTGTACTCGATGTCCTCGCTGCCGGGCCAATACCCGATGGTCGCCGGGCTCAAGAGGCTGCTGATGGGGTGCCCGACACCGTGCCAGGCCGCCCGGGCGATGGCTTGCTTGTTGATGGCGTGGGCCAGGGCTTGCCGAACCCGGATATCTTCGAAGATGGGCCGGGTCATGTTGACCGCCATGTACTGGGCGCTGTAGGTGGGCACCGTCTCCACCCGGACGCCGGGGTTGCGCAACAGGGCTGCTACCGCATTGGGCGGCACGTCAAAGGAGATGTCCACCTCGCCCGACATCAGTTCGGCCACCAAGGTGGACGGTTCCGGGATGATGCGGAAAACCATCCGGTCCACGTACGCGGGGCCCTTGTTGCGGGCGAAAGCGGGGCCGTGGCTGTAATCTTCGTATCGCTCCGTCGCGATCCGGTCGCCCGGGATCCACTCGACGAACTTGACCGGACCCGTGCCCACCAGAGCCCGGATGCCAATATCTTCCTCCGGCGTGGAGTCAAGCCAGTCCGCGGGCATGATCGCCATGTGGGCGTCGGCCAGCTCGTACAAGGCCAGCGGCTTGGGCGTCCGGAACCTTAAAACGACGGTATAGTCGTCGGGCGTTTCGATCGCGTAAATGCCGCCCGCGCTCTCAGGCATATAGGTAGCGATGGGGGACAGCTCAAAGAAGCGCTCGTAGGACGCCTTCACGTCCCGGGCCGTCATCTCCTGGCCATTGTGAAACCGGATGCCCTTCTTCAGGTACAGGGTCATCGTCAGCCCGTCGTCGGACCAGTCGTAGTCCTCCACAAGCCACGGGATGACGTTGAAGTCTTCATCCAGCGTGAACAGCGGTTCCACGATGTGGTGCAACACGATGTACGAATGAAACCGGGTGGTGGTGTGAGGATCAAGCGTCTCGGGCTCTTCACCAAGACCGACCACCAAAGTTCCGCCTCGCTGCGGTTCGTCGGCCGCGAAGGAAGCGGTCGCGCTAAACAGCATCACCAATGCTACCAGCATCCACAACCAGCGATTCAACAGACAACGACACCTCCGCATCGGCTCATTTTTCCGGGAGACGGACAGGCCGGGCGCAAGCGGCGCTTGCCTCCCGCCCTGTCCGAAGGAGCATCGGGATTTACTCCTTGGCCTCCCGCACCCTGCCCAGCGTCTGGAAATGGTTCATCGGCCCGTACAGGCGCAGCAAGGTGGCAAACTCGTCCGGATCGTAAAACCGGCATTGCCCGGCGCCATAGGCTTTGGCCACCTCCACGCAAAACCGGGCTGCCAGCTCCACATCCTCCGCGTGCGTGGCACCTGTGCCGCATCCGGGTACCACGGATTCTGCGGTGATCGCCACGCCCACCACCGGCGCCGCGGTGGCTACCGCCGGCTGGAGAATGCTGTTGATGTGGTACACCCCGTTGCCGTACGGGGTGATGTCCTGGGTCGTGACGGGAAACGTCACCGCCGGACGGCCGCTCACCTGCTCCATGATGCGCAGCAGATCGTCGGAAACCCGAAGGATGTAGCCTTCTTTGACGGTCGGGGATATGGCGATCCCCTTATGATTGATGACGCGGTTGCCCCGGGTCGTGGCTTACCACACCAGGGCGTGCATAGCGGCATGGACTTCTTACCCGGTCATTTCGGGGGTATCCAACCCCGCCTGCAAGTAC
>JACDOI010000051.1 GCA_017656145.1 Bacillota bacterium
GTGCCGGGGGAGATGGGGCTGGTTTTGCGCTTTTGGGGGGGGGCTTACGGGGGGGGGGGGTTGGGGCGGGGCGGGCGTGCCGCCTTTGTTGGGGGCTGGCGGGCCTAGTCAAACCAAAACCGTTGGCCGCCGTTCTTCCACGGGTCGCCGTAATTGTGGTATCCCCGCTGCTCCCAAAAGCCGGGCTTATCGACGGGGGAAAACTCGACGCCCCGTACCCATTTCGCGCTTTTCCAGAAGTACAAGTGGGGAATGACGATCCGCAGCGGCCAGCCGTGCTCGGGCGTGAGATCTTGCCCGTTGTGCCGGTGGGCAAAGAGCACGTCGTCCCGCATGCAGTCCTCGAGCGGGACGTTGGTGGTGTAGCCGTTTTCCGCGTGGATGATCACGTGCCGGGCGGTCGGCTTCACCCCGGCAAGGCGGGCGATCTCGGCGAAGGGCACCCCTTCGAAGACGTTGTCCAGCTTGCTCCAGTGGGTGACGCAGTGAATGTCGCACCGGACCGACCGGACTGGCAAGGCGCGGAACTCATCATAGGTCAGCGTGATCGGCCGCTCCACCTCACCGAAGACCCGGAACGTCCAGGTGGCCGGGTCGAAAGCCGGCACCGGTCCTTCGTGAAGCACGGGCCACCCGTCGGTCACGGTCTGGCCGGGAGGAATCCGTTCCCTCTTGCTTTCCACCGGGAGCACCTCCTGCTGGCTGCGAGCGAAACACCTCGCACCAGAACACTAGCCAATATTATAGCACTCCCTGGGGTTGTTGAGGGAGCCGCCCGGCATACGCTGAACCGAGAGGACGTTCTCCGGCGCGGCCCGGAGTGCAAGGGGGGAGATAGGCGTCGGGCCCCGGGGCATACTGAAACTGCCGTCGACTTTTCGGCCAGCCCCCCCGGCACGGAACCCCGGCGGTTGCCAACGCAGGAAAAGGGCGCCGCGCGCAGAACTGAACCTCTGCAGGCAAATCAGCCCTGGGGGATGGCCCATGGTGGGAGCCGGTGACGGGTTGCGTCGGCTCGCCCGGCAGTTGTGCGGGGGGGCGTGGGCTGTGATCTTGTGGCTCGGGCTGACCGGGTCCGCCCTGGGCGCACCCTCCGTCGAAGAAGTGGTTGCCAACGTGAGCCGGGCAAGCGGCCAACGGCCGGCGGTGATGGGATTCCGCCAGGAACTGCGGCTGCAAGTGCTCGTCTTCACGTGGGATTTTTATGCTGACGTCGTCCGCCAGGGGGACGACATCCGGGTAACCCTTCATGGGGCGCCCGGGTTCCTTTCGCCCGATGTGACCGCTTCATTGCTCGATGTGGGCGAAGCTCTCGAGGAGTTTGACGTGCGTCTTGTAGAAGAGCAGGTCAACGACGACGGGGACCCGCTCTACGTCTTGGAAGCGACGAGACGGCACCGGGAAGGGCAAGGTGCCCTGGGCGGCCAAGTATGGGTCAACGGCCGCACTTGGCTGGTGGAGGAAGCGGTACTCGAATACCCGTGGGGCACCTTGCATGTGCGGCAACAGTTCCAGCAGGTGGACGGGTACACGGTACTCAAGGAACAGCACGCCACAGCGAGCCGCCTGGGAGCGCGCCTGTGGGTGCAATATCGGGACTACTGGTTTGGCAACGTTGCCACGAATGCGAGGGAAGACCATTGAACGGCGGCTTCCTGACCGACAAAGTCCGGCACGTCCGGCCGGCAGCCCGCATGGACAACGAGACGTACAGGATCCGGGTGGAAGATCTGTTTCGCGATTTGCGGAACGAGTCGGGCGAGTGGGATCCGGCCGTGCTGGAACAGCTGGAAGAGCTGGCGCTTTTGCCTCGAAAGACCCGCTATTTCTTCCGCGTGCTCAACGACCAGCCTCTGGACGTGCAGGCCCACTTCTACCGGCTCATTTTGAGTCGTCTCCAGGGGAAGGACTTTTACGCGGACTTGGAGCGCCATATCCGCCACCGGTTTTATGAGGCCCGGGAGGAAATCAAAGAGTTGCTCGGTTCCCTGGGCGATGCCCGGCTGGTGCCGGCGCTCATGCACGTCATCGCCCTCACCGAGGAAGGGTGGCTGGCCGGCGAGCTCATCCGGATCGTGCTTTCGTACGATCCCGAAGTGCTGCGGAAACCGGTGGATGAATCCCTCCAGTCCGGCGACTACTTGCTGCAATGCTTGGGGATCTACCTCGCGGGGAAGAGCAAGAGCGATCCGCTGCTTGAAGTGTTGGGACGGTTTTACCGGCGGCCGTTCGGCGATAAGGTGGACCGCCTGGAGCGCAAGGCGTACGATGCCCTTATGGAAGGCATCGAAGGGGCCTCCGACGGGCTGTTGCTCCGCTGGTTGCGGGACAGCAGCGCGCGCGTGCGGGAGTTGGGTATCGTCGCCGTAGCCCGCAGGAGGCTCAAGGCGGCAGTGGGCGATCTGGTGCGTCTGGTGCTCGTGGATGCCAAGACCCGCAGCCGGGCGGCTCAGACATTGCTGGACTTCGAAGAAGAAGGTCTACTGGAGTTTTCGGCGGAGGACGAAGGCGGCCGGGCCGTCAAGGAGATCCTCGTGTCCGCCAAGCGGGACCCGCTGCTCAACACCCTCAAGGACTTGATCCGCGAGGAGAGCGGAGCGGTGCGGGAGGTGACCCTGAAGATGGTTCGCCTCGTGCCCGCTCCGGACCGGCTGCTGGGTGCGGTCGCCCGGGTTGCGGTAGAAGACCGGCTCCGGGGAGTGCAGCTGGCGGCCCTTCAGACGTTGGCCCGGCTCGACCGGGAGAGGTTCATGGATGCGGCCGCGGAAATTATGACCGAGGCTGCGGGAACGGTTCATCCCGAGGTGGCCGAAGGCTTGGAGGCGCTCACGGCCGGCACCTTGACCGAGGAAGAACGGAAACGGCTGGCGGCCGAAGTGGAACGCCGCCGCAAGAAGCGGGAAGAAGCGCTGGACAAATTCGCGGGCACCATCGAGTCGTGGCGGCACGATCTGGAGTGATCGTCCGTAAGGCGATCAGCCAGACGGCGTCTTGGGTTCCCACGGGGTATCGACGGCCCCCGCGCGGGCTGAAGCTACCCGTGCCAGCACGAACAGCAAGTCCGACAGCCGGTTGAGATACCGAACGGCGTCCGGCGATCCCGGCTGCAGGCGCTCGAGGGTCACCGCCCGCCGTTCCGCCCGGCGGGCTACCGTGCGCGCCACATGGAACAAGCACGCGGCCCTAGGCCCCGCGGGCAGGATGAACCGGCGCAGCGGCGGCACTTCGCCGTCCAGCCGGTCGATGGCCGCCTCCAGCCTCTCTACGTGCCGGGAGCCGATGCGGGGGACGGCACTGGCCCGAGGGGAGCTGCGGGGGGTGGCGAGGTCGGAGCCGAGGGCGAACAAGTCGTGCTGAACCTGGTTCAAGACAGCATCCAGGTCGGCATCGAGTCCTTCGGCCCGGATGAGGCCGATGAAACTGTTCAGCTCGTCCACGGTACCGTACGCCTCGATCCGGGGATCGTCCTTGGGCACCCGCTGCCCCGAAAACAGCCCCGTTTCGCCGCCGTCGCCCGTGCGGGTGTAAATCCGCATCGGCCGCCCGCCCCCTTTTTACAGGTCCAGCAGTTTCTCCCGAGGGCCTTCGACCCGGGCCCGGTCGCGGATCATCTCCGTGATTTGCCGCTTGCCCTTGCGGCCGCCGATGAACACCGCCCCGACGACCCGGTCTTCCCAGAAGAAGATTCGCCGGTACGTCCGGGACTCCATGTCCAGGCGGCTCACCGACTCCAGGTCCGGCCGGGAATCGGGCGTCGCGCCCACCACGCTGAGGGTGGAGCCGAACAAGGTGCTGCTGTAGCTTGGCACTTGCTTGTACGTCTCCTGGGCGCCGAGCATGTTCGCGGCTGCCGTCTTGCCGTGGTTGGACGAGTTGTTCCACGTGCCCAAAAGGCTGTAGCCGTCGATGGTGACGTCGTAAAACTCGCACACGTCACCGGCGGCGTAGATGTCCGGGTCGCTGGTGCGCAGCGTCTTGTCAGTCACCACGCCGCGGCGCACCTCGACACCGGTGCCGGCCAGAAGCTCGGTGTTCAACGTCAGTCCCACACCCAACCCGACGATGTCGGCATCGATAGTGCTGCCGCCGGTAGTAATGACTTTGCTGACTGCACCCCCGCTGGTCGCCACTTCCCGGACTTCCTCGCCGTAGACGACGTTGACGCCGGCCTCCCGGGCGAGCAAGTCGACCAGCCGGCCGCCCTCCTCGTCCAGGATTCGCCGAAGAAACCTGGAACCCCGGATGAGCCACGTCGTTTCCAGGCCACGGTGGCGAAACGCCTCAGCCAGCTCGTACGCGATGAAGCTACCGCCTACCACGACGGCGGAACGGGCCTTCTGCACCCGATCCATGATGAGTTTGGTGTCGTCCAGGGTCTGGAAATTGAACACGCCATGCGCATCGCCGCCCGGCACCGCAAGCCGGTTCGGCCGGCCGCCGGTGGCGACGAGCAGCTTGTCATAGCGGAACTCCTGGCCCCGATCGGTAACCACTGTCCGGCTGGAGGGATCGACCTTCACCGCGCGCGTTTCCAGGTGGAGTTCCAAGCCGAGTTCCCGGTGCCAGTCCTCGTCTTTGAGCATCACCTTGTGCAGAGGCGTCTCGAGCTTGAGGTAGCGGGGCAAGGCCACTCGGTTGTACAACGGATACGGTTCGGCGGCGAGAATCACGATCCGGCAGTTGGGGTCGCTTTGGCGCAGCCGCTCGGCGGCGGTAGTTCCTGCGACGCCGTTGCCGACGATGACGAATGTCCGCTGATCGGTTTGCAACGATTGCCCTCCTCCGGCGGGTAGATAAGGCCTCCGGCACGGGCGGCCGATCTTGCAAGGGCAAAGGCCGGCACTTCCCGATGCCGATGCTTTCTGGGAGCGGTGGACTTATAGCCTGCCGGGTTTCGGCCGTCGGGTATCCCGGTCAGGCTGTCCGTTGTCCCCGCTCCTTCAAGCGATTATAGGACACAGGGGAGAAAAATGGAAGCTGCCGGCCCAGTCACCATACCCGGGAGGCGTATTATGGTGTATCATAATGGATAGTGGGCCCAGGCGGCCCGCCGACCACTCATGCGCGAAGGGGAGGACTTTTCATGGGTGCCATTGCCAATGTGACGGACTCGGAGTTCGACGCCCAGGTGCTTGCCAGCGAAGGCCCCGTGTTGGTCGACTTCTGGGCTCCGTGGTGCGGACCGTGCCGGCGCCTGGCGCCGATCCTTGAGGAAGTGGCGAACGAGATGGGCGATCGGCTGACGGTGTACAAGCTGAACACCGACGAAAATCCGTCGTCCGCGGGCAAGTTCGGCGTCATGAGCATCCCCACCTTGATTCTCTTTCGCGGCGGTCGGGAAGTGACCCGCATCGTCGGCCTCTTGCCCAAGGAAGTCTTGAAGGAAAAACTGGAAGCCGCGCTGGCCTGACCCGCCGGCGGACGAATGCCCCGGCCGCCGGCGCCGGCCCGGGTTTGCGCGTCCGCCCCAAGCGGTCTCTCTCCGGGCTCGGAGGCGAGCAATTGGGCGTGCGGTCCAAGTTCGGCCGGGCCCGGGGGCTGGGACCGGCCTGTTGCGGGGTGGTGCCATGCGGCGCGCGCATTGGTTTTGGTCGATGGTTTTGCTCATCGCGGCCGTCATGGGTCCTTGGCTCGCCTCGTACGCTCAAGAAGCGTACGAGGTCAACCTGCTGCAAAACAGCAGCTTCGAGCTGGGAGGACTCGAACCGCAAGACTGGCGGGCAGAGGGCGCGGCTTTGGCCAGGCGGGACAGCTCTGCGTCGTGGGACGGCCGCGCGAGCGGCAAGCTGTTCGTCACCGGTGAGGAGCGGGAAGCTGCCTGGCGCCAGGGCGGCGTGCAACTCGTATCCGGCGGGCGCTACATCCTCTCGGGCTGGGTCCGGACCGACAACCCGGCAGTGGCGCTGCTCGGCATCGAATGGCCACGAGATCCGGACGCGGGTGGCCATCGGATTCACCGGGGCATTCCGCCCGACGGGAAATGGCACCGGGTGGAGATGGAGTTCGTCGCGTCCCGATCGGGGCCGGCGGTCGCGGTCGCCGGTGGGGTGCTGGAAGGGTCCTTGTGGTGGGACGGCCTTTCGCTGGCGCGGGTCGATGATCGCCCGCAACAGCTGGCTGCCCGGTGGGAACGGCTGATTGGGCGGTACGGGCATGTGTACACAGGCCTGGTCGTCGACGCCAGGGGTCTTGGCGTTCGCCGCGGGATGGCGCCGCGGATCGTCGACGACCGGGGCAATCTTGTTTATGCCGGCATGGAGGCGAACCCGCGCCTTGTCATTACCCGGGGAATCGTTTCGTACGCCCGCGACCTGGATGAGGCGTTGCGCCATCCTAGGCTCGCGGTGAGCGAGGTGTACCCGTACCGGGTGCCGCTGCTGGTCACCGCCGTAGCCCGGGTCGACGATCCGTTTCAGGCCAGCGTCGTCGTGAGCGGGGCGGATGCGGATCGCATCCGGCGGGAGCTGGAAAAGTACGACTTCCTGGGCAGGTACGCGGTCGTCTTCGTCATCGATTGAGGGACCATTCAATGATTAACTGTCGAGGAGGCGTGCTTCCCCCGTGAATCCTCAAGGCCCGGGCCCGTCCGGGACGCCTGTCATTGACCTGCGTAGCGATACCGTCACCCGGCCCACGCAAGCCATGCGAGCGGCCATGGCCAATGCCGAGGTGGGTGACGACGTCCTCGGCGACGATCCGGCCGTCCGGCGGCTGGAGGAGGCGGCCGCGGCCCGCTTGGGCAAAGAAGCGGCCGTGTTCGTGCCAAGCGGCACCATGGGCAACTTGATCGCTCTTCTCGCCCACAGCAAGCCGGGGCAGGCCGTCTTGCTCGATGAGGACTCCCATATTTACCGCATCGAGGGCACGGGCCTTGCCCGGGTGGCGGGGCTTGTGCCGCTGTTTTTTCGGAGCCAAGACGGCGTACCGGACCCCGACGACATCGCCCGCCGGGTCCGGCCGTCGGCCCTTCCCGGGCCCGGACCGGCGGTGTTGTGCCTGGAGAACACCCACAACTTGGCGGGAGGCGTGGCCGTGCCGCCCGAGCGGCTCCGGGCCGCGGCCGAACAGGCCCGAGCGGCGGGCCTTGCAGTTCATTTGGACGGCGCCCGGCTGTTTAACGCTGCGGTGGCCTTAGGCGTGGACGCACGAGAGCTGGCCGCGGCGGCCGACTCGGTGATGATCTCCCTTTCTAAGGGGCTGTCGGCCCCTGTCGGTTCGGTTTTGGCGGGCTCCCGGCAGTTCATCGCCCGCGCTCGCCGCGCCCGCTACATGCTGGGCGGCGGTATGCGGCAGGCGGGGGTATTGGCCGCCGCGGGCCTGGTAGCCCTGGAGACCATGGTGGACAGGCTGGCCGACGATCACCAGGTCGCGGCGGCCATCGCCCGGGCCGTCGCGGAACTGGAGGGCGTCCGGCTGCGGCCCGAGCGGGTCCAGACCAACATCGTGTTGTTTTCCCTCCCGGCCGGGCATGACGGGCCCGAATTCATCCGCCGCTTGCGCGCGCGGGGCGTCCTGGCCGTGGCCACCGGTCCCGCACAGGTGCGGTTCGTCACTCACCGGCACGTGACGCTTCAGGATGTGCCGCGGGTGGCGGCGGCGGTCCGGGAGTCGCTGGGGACGCCGCGGTGACGGCGCCGGCCCTCTCCGGATCGGCCAAGCGCTCGAGGGCCCGCTCGATCTCCTGCCGCACCTCGGGATCGGCTTCCCGCCCCCTGGCTTCGCGCAAGGCGGCCGCGGCCGCTTGACCGCCGATGCGGCCCAGGGCCCAGGCGGCGCTGGCCCGGACCACCGGTTTCGGATCGGAGGACAGCGCCTCGGCCAGAGCGGGGACGGCCTCGGGATTGCGGCTGTTGCCCAAAGCGATGGCCGCGTTGCGCTGCAGCGTCTTTTTTCCCCGCCAGCCGGCAGCGGTAAGTCCGAACTTCTGCCGGAACTGGCCCTTCGTCATCCGGAGCATGTCGATGAGGGATGGAGCCGTGCCGACCTCGGGCCTGGGGCGAAACTCGGGGCGATCCGCACAGACCGCTTCCCGGTTCCACGGGCACACGTCCTGGCAGACGTCGCAGCCGAACACCCTGAGGCCGATCGACTCCCGCAGCTCTTCGGGAATGGACCCGGGCATCTGGGTCAGGTAGGACACGCAACGGTTCGGGTCCACATAATATGCTTCCGTGATGGCACCGGTGGGGCATGCCCGGATGCAGCGGTCGCAGTCGCCGCAGTCCAGGGTGACCCGGGGATCGGGGGCGAGATCGAGGTTGGTAAAGATCTCACCGAGGAATACCCACGAGCCGTAGTTGGGCACGTACAGGCAGGCATTCTTCCCGAACCAGCCCAGGCCCGCCTCCGCGGCCACTTCCCGGTCCACCGGCGGGCCGGTGTCGACAAAGGCCTGGGCCTGGACGCCGGCGCCCGCCCGCCGTTCCAGAAAGGACACGATGAGTTCCATGCGGCGGCGCATCACCCGGTGGTAGTCCTCGCCCCAGGCGTAGCGAGAGATCTGGCCTCTCGGTTCCCGGCCTGACCGGGAGGCCCGGGACCGGTGGGGGGTCAGGTAGGAAACGCCCAAGGCGATGACCGAGCGGGCCGACGGCAAAAGCCGCCGGGGATCGCAGCGCAGCGCGATGTCGGCGACGGTGAAGGGCGGATGGTGGCCCCGCTTTCGGCGGCGGTAAAGCTCCCGGGCGGCCCGGACGTACGGTTTGGCCGGGCCGATGGCGACTACATCAAACCCTACCTGCCGGGCGTACTCCTTGAGTTCGGTTTCCAGCGACATCCCAGACCCCGCCTTTCCCGGCCGCGCGGCCGGGGAAGAGGATCACTTCATTATAGCACGGCCCCAGTGCCGGCGCCGGACCCCGGTGGACAGCCGCGGTCCGGTGTGTTAGGATGAAGGCGCGATGGCGAACATAGCGTTGACGCTTCTTGCCCAACGGGACGTGTCGGTGGACGACATGGCCCGGCTGGTGCTGCAACTTCAACTTCCGTACAACCCGGGGCTCACCCTGGAGGTGTGCCGCGCGAGCGTCCTCGCGGTTCTCAGAAAGCGCGAGGTCCAGCATGCCGTCATCGTCGGCGTCACCCTGGACGTCATGGCCGAGCGGCATGAGCTCCTGGAGCCTTTGGGCAGCATTGTACGGGAGAACGGACCGCTGTTTGGGATGGACAAAGTGCTGGGGCTTGCCATTGTCAACGTCTACGGATCCATCGGCCTCAGCAACTACGGGTATTTGCTCCGGGAGCGGCCGGCCGTGCTGAAGCGGCTGCGCGGGAAGGGAAACACGGTTCAAACGTTCCTGGACGACCTCACGGCGGCCATCGTGGCGGCCGCCTGCGCCCGACTCGCGCACGAGGACAAGGACAATGCCCCTGGACATGAGGTGAGCGCACCATCGACAACGACGCGCGAGGCGGGCCGGTGACTGCCGGCATCGCGACGTACCGCGGCCTCAAGCTGGACCCGTTCCAGCAGGAGGCCATCGCCTGGATCCAGCAAAACCAGAGCGTGCTGGTGTCGGCCCCCACGGGCACCGGCAAGACCCTGGTGGCTGATTACCTCATCGAGCACATGGCCCGGCTGGGGCGGCAGGTCGTGTACACCGCGCCCATCAAGGCTTTGAGCAACCAGAAGTTCAAGGAGTTCAAGCGGCTTCTGGGCGAGGACGCGGTCGGCATTGTCACCGGCGATGTGGTGATCAACCCGGCAGCGCCCGTATTGATCATGACGACGGAGATTTTCCGGAACCTCCTGCACTTGCACCCGGCCCGCCTGGATGACGTCGCATATTGCGTCTTCGACGAGATTCACTATATCGATGACCCGGCCCGGGGAAGCGTGTGGGAGGAAAGCCTGATCTTCATGCCGCCCCACATGCGATTTCTCGGCTTGTCGGCGACGATCCCCAATGTGGACGAGCTGGCCGACTGGGTGAGCCAGGTTCACGGCCATCCGGTCCGGGTCGTGCGGCACACCCGGCGGGCCGTGCCGTTGACCCATTACCTCTTTGAGGCGACCGAAGGAATTACCACCATGAGGCGTCTTGTGGCCCGATACCGCCGGTACGCGGAGCGGCTGAAGGTTAAGGGCAACGGCCGCCTCCGGCTGGACTTTCCCCGGGCCAGCCACGTCGACCTGGTGCGGGAGATCCACCGCGAGTACTTGCCCTGCCTGTTTTTCACCTTCAGCCGCCGCCGGTGCGAGCTGGGCGCGGCGGAGCTCGGCGAGCAGTTTGACTTCTTGCGCCGGCAGGAAAAGGCCCGGGTGCAGACGATCATCGACCGCCACGTGGAGCGGTACGGGCAAGGGACCATTCCCCGGTTGAAGCCGCTGGCGCGGCTTTTGGCCCGGGGCATCGGCTACCATCACGCGGGCCTGATGCCGGTGGTCAAAGACATCGTCGAAGATCTGTTCGAGCAGCGCCTCATCCGGGTTCTGTATTGCACGGAGACGTTCGCAGTGGGCCTCAACTTTCCGTGCCGTTCGGTGTGCTTCGACTCGGTCACCAAGTGGGACGGCGAGACGTTTCGCCCCCTCACGAACCGGGAGTACTTCCAGATGGCAGGCCGGGCCGGGCGGCGGGGCATCGATGACCGGGGGTACGTCTTTACCCTCGTCGACTTCAACCGGTTTGTGCCCGAGGAATATCCCAGCATGCGAGAGGAGGACGTCGAACCGCTCCGGAGCCGTTTCACCTTGAGCTACAACACCGTGCTCAACCTCATCCGGTCCCGCAGCGAGCAGGAAATCGCCGACATTTTGCGCAAGAACTTCGCGGCCTATCAAGGAGAGCGGGAGCGGGCCCGGCTGGCGGCGCACCTGGAGGCGGCCCGCCGGCGGCTGAAGGAGCTGGAGGCCCAAGGGGCCGGCAAAGCCCGCCGCAAGGCGTTGCGGCGCGTTCAGGAGCTGGAGCGGGAGCTGGACGAGCCGTCGCCGGCGGAACGGCATGCCCGGGAGTTCGAAGCCAAGCGGCAGCTTTTGGCCGAATTGGAATTCGTCCGGGGGGACACGCTCACCGCGCGCGGCGAGTTCGCCGCCCGGGTCAACATCCAGGAGCTTTTGGTGACCGAGCTCTACTTCGACGGCTGGTTTCACCGTCTGGATCCGGATCAGATCAACGCGCTGGCGGTGTCCGTCGATTATGAGCCGCGCAAGGCGGAGGGCCGGTATCCCCACAACGCGTTTGACGTGAAGGCGGTTGAGAACGTGGTCGAGCGCATCGCGGCGCTGGAGCGGCGATTTTTGGGAACGGTGACCGTGCGGTTTCACGACCACGTGGCGGCCCTCGCCTACCGGTGGAGCCGGGGAGAGACGTTTTCCGGGCTGCTCAAAGGGGCGTACCAGGACGAGGGCGACATCGTCTACGCGCTGCGGCGGGGGATCGACCTGTTGCGGCAGGTGCGCTTTGCTGCAGCAGAGGATCCGGTGGTCCGGACGAAGCTCGAAGAATGCATGGAGCGGATGGACCGGGACGAAGTCGCGGTGTTGCTGTAAAGGACGCGGCCACAGATCGCCGGGGGGCTGGGCCAGGATGCACGACGAGTTCGAATCGATCGCCATCGACCGGGGATTTACGCTGCACGTAGCTCCGGCCGCGAAGTTTAAGACGACCAGCTTCCGGCTGGTGCTGCGCCGAAACCTGCGGGCTGGCGAGCACACGTTGACCGCTGTCGTTCCCTTTGTCCTCAGGCGGGGGACCGCCCGCTATCCGACGGCCCGGGACATCGCCCGGCACCTGGAAAACTTGTACGGCGCCGGGTTCGGCGCCGATATCAGCAAGATCGGTGAGACCCAGAACGTTGAGCTGTACGTGGACGTTCCAAACGAGCGGTTTCTCCCCGAACGCCGCGGGCTCGCCCGGGAGGCGCTGGCCTTCCTGGCGGAGGTGTTGTTGGCGCCGAAGGTCCGGGACGGCGGATTCTGGCCGGATTATGTCGCTCAAGAGGTTCAAGTCCTTCGCCGGCGCATCGAAAGCGCGATCGACAACAAACCTCAGTACGCGATGAACCGCCTCCGGGAGGAGATGTGCCGGGATGAGCCGTTCGGCCTTCACAAATACGGGGATGCGGGCGCGCTGGCCAAGGTCGACCCGGGCGAGCTTTACGCCCACTACCGCCGCATCATTGCCGAAAGCCCGGTGGAGCTGTACGCGGTCGGGCCCGTGGAACCCGGCGAGGTGGCCGGGTGGGTCCGGGAGCTGTTCGCGCTGCCCCGGGGACAGCTGGCCCCGCTTGCTGAACCGGAAAATCGCCGGCCGGCCGAAGAGCGCGAAATTGTCGAGCAGCGGCCGATGCAGCAAGGCATTTTGGCCATGGGCTTTCGCACCGGCACCCGGTACGCCGACGACGACTATCCTGCGCTGCTGGTGTACAACGGCATCTTGGGCGGCTTTCCCCATTCCAAGCTGTTCGTGAACCTTCGGGAGCGGGCGAGCCTCGCGTACTTCGCGTCATCGCAGATCGAGCCGACCAAAGGCGTTCTGATGCTTCTGGCCGGCATCGCTCCCGACCGGTACGAGAAGGCGGCGCTCATCATCCGGGAGCAAGTCGATGCCCTGGCCCAAGGAGCCATCACGCCCCAGGAACTGGAGAACACTCAGAAAGGCATCGTCAACGGCTTGTTGGCCGGGGAGGACAGCCCCCACCGGATCACCGGTTCCCACCTGGTGGGGCTCGTGAACGGCCGGCTGCGGCCGGTGGCCGAACTGATTGATGCGGTCAAGGGCGTGAGCCGGGACGACGTTATGCGGGTTGCCGAGAAAATCCTTCCCGATACCGTGTATTTTCTCCACCCGCCGAATCCGGCGTCCCAGTGAGGAGGAAGCGCCATGGCCTGGCAGGAACAGCACAATGCGCTGCTCAAGGAAACCGTTTACCGCACCCGGCTGGACAACGGTCTTGACGTTTTCGTCATGCCCCGGCGCGGTTTCCGGAAGCGGTACGCGGTATTCTCTACCCGCTATGGGTCCATCGACAACCGGTTCCGCCGGCCCGGGGAGCGGGATGCGGTGGAAGTTCCCGACGGCATCGCGCATTTTCTTGAGCACCAGCTGTTCGAGCAGGAAGACGGCCACGTATTCGACGCCTTTGCAGCCTTGGGGGCATCGGTCAACGCCTACACGAGCCACACGATGACGAGCTATCTGTTTTCGACTACCGGTGAGCTCGCACCCGCCCTCGACCGGCTGTTGGACTTCGTCCAGGAACCCCACTTTACACCGTCCGGCGTCCAGAAGGAGATCGGCATCATTGAACAGGAGATCCGGATGTACGCCGACCAGCCCCGGCACCGGTTGAGCCAGAATTTGCTTGAGGGTCTGTATCACGCCCATCCGGTCCGCATCGACATCGCCGGCACGCCCGGCTCGATTCGCCGGATCACTCCCGAGCTGTTGTACGCGTGTTACGACACGTTTTACCATCCGAGCAACATGGCGCTGTTCGTCGTCGGCGACGTGCATCCCGACGCAGTTCTGGAGCAAGTGACGGCGGACATGGCCGGCCGGGCTTACCAAGGCCGGGCGCCGGTGGAACGGCTGTTCCCGGACGAGCCCCCCTCGGTGGCCCGGCCCCGCACCGAGGCGACGTTGCCCGCAGCGAGGCCGCTTTTCGCGGTCGGTTTCAAAGACGCCGCTCTTGCTGCATCGCCGCGGGAGCAGTTGAGGCGGGAGGCGCTGACGTCGCTGGTTTTGGGTGCGGCCCTGGGGCGGGGATCGCGGCTGTATGAGGAGCTGTACCGGGCAGATCTGGTGGACGACGGGTTCAGCAGCCGCTACCAGGCGGGCCCCAATTTCGGCCACACCATCCTCGGCGGCGAGACCCGGGACCCGGACGAGCTGCACGAGCGCTTGATGGCGGGATTCGAGCGGCTCGGGGCCGAGGGGTTGCCGGAGGACGATGTCCGGCGCGTCCAGCGGCAGGAGATCGGGGAGCTGGTTCAGCTCTTCGACTCGCTGGAATTTGTCGCCAACGGGTTTTTGTTTTACCATTTCATGGGCGGTTCGCTCTTCGACTACCTGGACGTGCTCCAGGAGATCACCCCCGACGACGCCAACGAGCGGCTGGCGGAGCATTTCCGGCCTGAGCGCGCGGCGGTGTCCGTCATCCGTCCCCAAAATTGACGGCGGGCGGACGGGCAGGCGGCGAGACTGGACCGGCAAAGCGGGAGGGGCAGGGGACCGGATTGGCGCGGCGGCAGGTGTACGCCCTTTTGGTCGCCGGCGTGGCGGCCGTATCGACGGCGGCGGTGCTGGTGAAGCTGACCACCGCTCATCCCGTCGCTGTGGCCTTTTACCGGATGGCCCTGGCCTGGCTCGCCCTGGCTCCGGTGGCGGCACGGCAGGGAGCGCTCGCACCTGCCCAAGGCCGCGACGTGTTGGGGGCGACCTTGGCCGGTTTGTTTCTTGCAGCTCACTACGCGGTTTGGTTCGCGTCCTTGCGCCTGACCAGCGTGGCCAGCGCCACGGTCCTCGTCACGACGCAGCCGGTTTGGGTCGCACTGCTGGCGTACGGGCTGTGGCGGGAGCGGTCGACGGCCGGTTCGCTGGCCGGGATGGCTGTGGCGCTTTTGGGCGTCTACTTCACCGGTGCCGGGGCGCGGGGCGAAACCGGGGACACGCTGTACGGTAACGGCTTAGCCCTCTTGGCGGCGGTGCTCGCGTCGGGTTACCTGCTCCTTGGGCAACGGTTGCGGCCGCGGATTCCCTTGCTTGTGTACGTGTTTTGGGTGTACGGGGCTGCGGCGGCCGCGCTGGGAGCGGTGGCCCTCGCGATGGGTGTGCCGCTGTACGGCTACGGCGCGCGGGAGTGGTGGATCTTCGCTGCCCTCGCAGCAGTCCCCAGCCTCATCGGCCATACGGTGTTGAACTGGGCCCTCCGGTACGTGCCGGCTTCAGTAGTGGCCGTGGCGGTGCTCGGCGAACCGCTGGGCGCCACGCTCCTCGCGTTCCTCGTGCTCAAGGAGGTGCCCGGCGCCGGCCAGCTGGCCGGCGGCGCCCGGATCCTGGGAGGTGTGTTTGCTTTTCTCCGCTTGCGGGACGTATCCGAAGGCCGCGTGCAGGC
>JACDOI010000052.1 GCA_017656145.1 Bacillota bacterium
GGGGGGGGGGGGGGGGGGGGGGGGGGGGGGCGGTGGGGGGGGGGGGGGGGGGGGGGGGGGGGCAGGGGGGGGGGGGGGGGGTGGCGGCCCCGGGGGGGGGAGCGGGGCGGGGGGGGGGGGGGGGGCGGCGGGCGCCGGGGGGTGGGGGGCGGGCGGGGCCCCCGCCGATGGCCTCGACGACCATCGTATACGTCCCCGGCACGGTCTTGGCTTCCAGAGCGACCTCTTGATGGTCCGACTCGCGGATGACGGCCACCACGGCCTCCAGCTCCTGCTCGTCGCCGTCCACAAGGTCCAGGAAGGTCACGCTGCCCACCGTCGCCTTCGTGCCGTACTCGGCGTCGGGTACGTCTGCCACCTGCCAGCGGAGTTCCTTCGGCGTCACGGAGAGGGTAGCCGTCCCACCCGGGACGAGCTCGTAGTTGCGCGCGGCCGGGCCGGTCAGGCCGACGACGTCGGCGGTGTAGGTGCCGACGGGCAGCCGTTTGTCGTTTGTCACCTCCGTTGCTCCGGCATAGAGTCGGATGTCCGGCGCAACGTCAGCGTCGGTGTGCCACGGGGCGACATCGTCCAACACGACGGCCGGCAGGTCCAGGCTTCCGTACACCCGGCTGTGCGGCGTGATCGTATACGTGAGCTGCCGCGGCGTGATGGTCAGGGTCCCAGACTGCCCCTCGTCGACTACCAGCTCATAGTTGGCGGCCCTCTCGCCGGTGATCCCGGTGACGGTGTACGTGTACTCCCCGCGCTCCTCCCGATCGGAAATCCCAAACCCGTCGTCTACGACCTCAAAAGTGATATTGTCGATAGAGCCGCCTGCCTTGGTCAGCGTGCCGACGGGCAAGACCACGTCGTCGTTCACAATGCCGTCCAGCTTCAATAAAGGCTCCGGTCTGCCGTAGTCGTAAGTGGGATTGAGCCACTGGACGTAAAGCGGCCGGGGTTCGATGACCAGCGGCACCCGGCCCGTCGCCTTGGCCGTCGCCGTCCACGTCGGTGCCGGTCAAATCGATCCAATAGCCGCCGGCGGCGCCGCTCTGCCAACGGACGTCGAAGACCCACTGGCCGAGTTCCTCGTCATAGTAACTCAGGTCTTCATATTCCAGTTCCTTAAAGGCTTCTTCGAGTCTGCTCCCATCGATCGACAGGGTCAGATAATACGGCTCGTCGGCGAGGTCACTGATCTCCGCCGTGACCGCCGGCCCGCTGACGACGATGACACCGTCCGCCAGGATCTCGCTGAGCGGGATCCCGCCCACGGGTATCTTTAGCTCGCCTTCGGGCACCCGCGCCCCCTCGCCGGGCAGCAGCTTGTTGTGGGGCGCCAAGCTCAACACCAGATCGTCCAAGGCGGCTTGATCGGGATTGGCGTCTCCGTACGTGCGCGTAAAGGCAGTGGCGATGCTTCCAAGGATCAGGCGCGTCGCGTCACCGCCCATGTCGGCGTCGCCGTACGCTCCACCACGGCCAAAACGAGTGAGGACCTCCTGGCCGTCACGCACCTCGATGAACCGGAGCAAACCTCCCATCAGGCGGTCTTCCGTCTCGGTCTCCCAGATGACGGAGGCTCCTTTGAGCGTCGCGACGGAACTGGTCTCGAGGATCGTCCGCAAGTTGCCGCTGAGCCTAACGTCTCCGTGCGCCTCGACGTCCCCGCGGATCGCGATATACGGCTCTCCGTAAAAGGTTGCGTCAACGGGCGCGGCCGGATCGATCCGCGCGGTCAACGATTCTCCCTTAAAGCGCTCCGGCAAGTCGATGGAGCCTGCGAAAAGCCCGGCGCTATCCTCGCCGCCCACGATCTCGAGGGTCAGATGGCCATTGTTGTTGATAAACTCAGCGAAACCGCTCGATCCCGTAAACATGTCGATGTACGCATAATCGTACCCGAGATCGAGGCTCGAGGGCGGCTTGACGTTCACGGACAGCGTCCAATTGCTGTTGTAGGTCTCAAAAGTGCCTCCGAGGGTGATGGACTCGCCGGCCAAAAGGTGCAAGTCACCGGCCTTGCCCGATTCGGCCGTGACCTGATCCGAGTAGATGAAGAGATCGCCATCCCAAATCACACGCTTGTACCCGTGCAGTCTTACGTCCACACCTGCCCGGAGCAGATCGCCGATGTCGCTTCTCCCATCCATGGGATCCTGATCCTCAGTGATCCAGGTGGCGTCTGCCGAGGCATGATTTCCTGAGGATGTGATCTCGATCGCGTCGCTCGCGAGGGCAAAGCGCCCGCCCTCGCCGAGGCGCACTTTGGACAAGTCGAGCGTCACCTTGGAACCGTCAATCTCGATATCCCCGCCGCCGGCCCCGTCTTGCCCGGCCTCGGGTCTTGCGTCCACCGTACCGTTGACGTTCACTGTGCCGCCCTCACCGCCGCGAAAGACGATCTTGCCTTCACTGCCGGTGACGCTTCGGGCATGCACCTCGCCCGGCATGTGGATGGCCTGACGGATGGCCTCACGGACCGTCGCCGCCTTGAGCTGCACGAGACCGCCTTCGGCTACAATCTCACCGCTGTTGACCACCAGCGGATCGACGTCGCCACTTCCCGGCAACGCCAGCTCAGATGGGGCCAGCACCTGCAGGAATCGGTCGCCCGTCAGGTCCAGCGTCACAGCGGACGCCGAGCCTAGGGCCACCCGCCCAAGCCGCGCCGTGATGGTGTCCCCGACCGTGATTCTCTCCCCAGCCGTGATGGTCGCCCCTGTGTCGTTCATCACCCGGCTACCAAGCAGGATCACATCCCGGGCCGTGATATTACCCCGGTTGATCACCGAACTCTGCGGGTCGCCCGGCTGGACCTCAAACCGGAGACTGTCGCTACCGTCCATGAACGCCTGGATGTTGTCCTCGTTCAATCCCAGCGCCGACGCGACAAACGTCCCGCCGACCTCGACTTTGCCTTCAGGCGTGATCGTAATCCCGCGCGGGTTGACCAGGTAGACCGACCCGGTCGCCAACAGCTCACCCGCCAGCGTCGACGCGGTCGTTCCCGAGACGATATTGAGCGTCGCGGCATCGGCATTGGGCTGGACAAACTCCACTTTTTTACCTTCGCCGATGTCGAACGTGTCCCATCGGATGACCGTGCGTGCTACGTCTTGGCGAATGGTCAGCTGGTTGGACGAGGAACGGTCAAAGTCGGGCGGGCTTCCGTGCAGCACATCCTCGCCCGTCGGGAGTTCTGCGGACTGTGCCGACGCCAGACTCCACATCGGACTCAACGAGACGACAAGAAGCAACGCAGCGCAAATGTTTTGCAGCAGCTGACCGGGCCGCCCCATCAAAACGCCACCTCCACGCCCGCTTGCCACGCGCCAACCTCAAATCCCCCGGACCATCCCCACATCTGTTCCAGCGTCACGTTTACCGGTCCCATACGGCCGCGCACCCCGATGCCCGCCCCCCGGGCGATCTCGGGGTCGCTGGCGATGCCGCCGCTGGTCAATCCGGCGGCCACATACGCAAACAGCGTCGCGTTGGCCCGGCCGCCAAACAAGGAGTAGACCGCATCGATCTCCTCCCGCACCGTCCAGCCGTGATCGTTGGGCTCCACGGTATATCCCAAAGACGGCAGCCCATTATCCCCGGTCACCCCAAATAACTCCGACATGGGCACAAGACCGGAAAGAGCGTACTGCCCCCGCACCACCGTCGTCAGCGAAAAACGATCGGCAAACGGATACCGCCACAGCGCCGTCAAGCTCAACTTGGCAAACCCCGGGTCCGCCTCGGGCCGTTGCAGCGGCACGCCGCTGGCCGCGACCTCGTCCGGTCCCCGCGACATTCCCTCAAGGCCCTTCGCTAACGCCAGCGAGGCCGAAATCTGGCCGCCGGTCCGTGTTTCGCGACGCCAGTCGGCCCCCAGCCGCAGCACCCGCACCTCGTCCCGATACACCTCGACGTCGAAGTCGGGCACGTCCATCACTTCATCGCTCGCATCCAACGCGCCGGAAATGCGAAGCTCCCCGTCTTGCCGCAGGTAAATGGGGTGGTTGTACTCCAGAGTGATCTGCCGGGAGGTCTGCCTCGTGTCGGGAATCAGCCAGTGAATCGACGGCGTAAACGTGTACGATCCGGAAAAGCTCAACTGCAGCCACTTGCCGTCGCCGCCGATGGGCCACCGCAGCGAGCCGCCGCCCGAGCGGGAGGCCGCCTTGCCTCCGTCGTAGGGCGGCAACAGCGACTCGACGGGCCCCGACACGTTGAGCGTCCATTGCTCGCCGCTGCCGAACGGTTGGAAAATCTGTAGGCTGGCTGATGCATTCCACGTGGGGTTCGCCGCGGAAAGCCGGGAGCTGAAATTCAAAGACGTGCTGTACGGAGTCCGATCGCCCTCGACCACCAGCACTCCGGAGCCCACGTCGGTGCCGGGGACCAGCGTCGTCTGCACGCTCAAACCCGGCGCTTGGCGGGCGAGCACGAGGGCGCGCTCGAACTCGCGGACGGTCACCCGCGGGCGGTTGAGGATGGGTGCAAAAACTGCGTTGAGATACGGGTGAACCCGGGTGGGCACGCCTTGGAGATCGACGGCCTCCAGGTAGCCTTCGATCACCGTCATGCGGAGCGTGCCGCCGTCGTCCAGTTCCTGAGGAGGGATGGTCACGCGGGTGAGGAAGTAGCCGGCGCTTTGGTACGCGGCCTCTACGGCAAGCGAGAGGTTGTAGAGTTCGCTGGCCGTGGCGCGCCGGCCGACAAGGGAAGCAATCAGCTCGTCGATTTGAGCCGAGATCTCAGGAAGACTTTCGTGAAACGCTCCTTCGATCACGATATCGCCGACGAGGACGGTCGGCTCGGAGGAATCCGACGATGGGGCCGACGAAGGCGACGATGTAGCGGAGAGCGCCGGATCGGACGCCCCGTTGGACTGTGCGAAGCCAATCCCGGTCATCGCCGCACTAACTTGGAGACTGATGAGTACCAAGACGGCGACAACGCCGCGTCGAAACACCATCGTACCGGCGCCGCGCTCGCGAAACCGACCGACCATGGCGCGACCTACCCTCCTACACTATCGCGTCAAAAATCCCGTTAACTGGCGACAGTACTTTCCAGTTATTGCCAATCAGTCTGTACTCTCTTAATCACTAGGACGTGTATAAGGTCAAGTCCTGAATGTGGTGTGATGGCGTCAAGCCACTGTCGCACGGAGGAGGATAGATTCCCAACCTCACCATTGGTCCCGGTCAGACAGCGGTCACGATCCCGTCCAATTCGGATAGGGTGGTCTCCGTCTTCCCGTCAGGAACGATGGACTCTGCGTAAGCGACGTTCGTCGCGGTCGACCACACCATAAAAAGGATAAGGAGAACGGAAAGAAATCTGACGGTGGGGGCCGGGCGCGCGTCGCCCTACCCTCGGCGACCATCTCGTCGAGGCCGCTTTCCACTCCCCCGTTCTACGCCCCTTTGGGCTGCGTAGGCACAGCTCACCCCTTAGAGGACTGACGGCTGCCATTCATTGTAAGACAGACGGGCCCCCACGTATATCCGGGAAACTACTGAAAATGATGTCCTGCCAACGGGGGAAGCCGGAGCAACTGAGGCTGTCGCCGGGCGAAAGCCCGGCGACAGCTGGAGACATTTCCTAGCCCCTCAGGAGCCACAGTACCCGCTTGTGGTCCAGCAGGTAGTGGAGGATCGTCAAGGCGGCCAGAACCGCCGCCGGTTGGGGACGAGCGGAGCGAACTAATGCCAGAATGGCCAGCAAAAACAAGCCTGCTTCCAGCGCCAAGCGCACCGCGCCGCGTACCGCCACCACCGGGGGGCCCCCGTCACCCGGTACCCGGAACACCGCCCACACCACCGCTGCTGCCAGGGGTGCAGTCACCGACACCAACCATCGGCTCATCCCTTGGTGTTGCGTCCATCCCCAATACCCCAGCGCCGCCAGCGCGCCCAGCTCCAACAAGAAACGCAAGGCCAAATTCAAGAGAACTCGCTCCCCTCGTGAGGATAGCACCCTTTACGGTCGCTGGGCCCGGATCAAGGCGCTGGCCAGGCGCAGATTGCCCGTGGCAGGCCCCGGCCGGAGCAGGCACCATCCTCCGGAACTTCACAGGCAACGCGCCCCCCTAAAGGCGCTGCCACCGCCTCCTGGGGCAACTGCCCCAATTCCGACGTATCATAGGTTTCCCTTGTCCATGCGTCCAACGCGGCTTTCGCACTGCCTGGCTGGCAACGCCCAGTAGAACCGGTCCGGACCGATCGAGCCACCTTTGATGTGTCAAGGCGTGAGGGGACGCTTCCGGCCCTACGCCCGCCAGCGAGCTCACGGCCAGTGTGTTATAATAGCTGTGCGTAGCGGTTTCTCGGGGGAGTAGTTGACCGGCTGGTGCCGGCCGCGGTCTTCAAAACCGTCGGGGGGCGGCCCGTGCCGTCCCCGGTGGGTTCGATTCCCATCTACTCCCGCCACTGCCGCGAAGACAGGCTCCGGGTGATGGGCGGTTTGGGCCGCCCCCCGGCGCATCCGCGGCCTACCGTCGTACCGCGCGGCGGTTCCGCTGTTTCGACTCGTACATCCTCCGGTCGGCGACCGCGATCAGCTCGTCTTCTTCGACTTCCGGATACGTAGCCCATCCGACAGAAACCGTGACGCCGGTCTTCGCCTGGACCTGGGACGCGATGCGCTCCCCCGCCTGCCGGGCGCCGGGGCCGTCGGTGTTGGGCAGCAACACGGCGAATTCTTCCCCGCCCCAGCGGACCACCACATCGCACGACCGGCACGTGTTCCGGATGGCAGCGGCCACGGCCTTCAGCACCCGATCGCCCTCGGCGTGGCCGAAGCGGTCATTGATTTCTTTGAAATCGTCAACGTCCAGGATCAGCACGGACACAGGCGTCCCGTCCCGCCGGGCCCGGGCGAACAACCGGGCCAGCACGCCGGTAAAGTACCGCCGGTTGTAGAGCCCGGTGAGCGGGTCCGTCATCGCCAGCTCCCACCAGTGGCGAAACCGGCTTCCCACCGCGGCTCCGACCGCGGCCAGCCCGACAATGTACATCGCCCGCCCCCAGGACCGCCACTCCCGCGCGGGCATCTCGCCCAGCGTCTCCAAGGACACGATGACGGACGCCAGCAGAAGGCCGCCGAGCAAACCGTACATCACATCGCGATGCCGTTCCATCGTTTCCCCCAACCCATCCCCAAGGGACAACGGAAGAACAGTTCCCCGCTCGAACGGCGCACTCCTGTTTGACTAGACCATTAATTGTACTGTCAAGTCAATAGTTCGGTGCTTATTCGATGAAGCAGCCTCACGAAACGGCTGCCGTCGCCCTGGACTTCCCCGGCATAACTTTGCTCATCGCTGCACAAACTGATCATGAACTCAACAGCTCAAAAACGTAACAGCCAACCGGCCGCCGCGGCCGGGGATCTGCATCGTATGCAACGGATGAGAGGAAGGGATGGATGCGGAATGAAGACCCGGGTTTCCGGCGCCCGGACCCGGGCGCCCCTTTTGAAATCGGTCTCGCCGGCAATGTCCGACCGGCAACGGTTGACGATGATCCGGGAAGCGATGCGGGCTATCCGCGAGCGGGCCGACTTGGAACCCCGGCTGAAGGCCCGGGGACTCGCCCCGCTGGAGGCCGCCGAGCGGCGGCTCTTGCGCCGGCTGTCCGAAACCCCGTTCTGACGGCTCGCGCGCGGCCGGTGCACCACCGGCCGCCCGCGGACGACGCCAGCATCCCGGATCGAACCACCGTCCACCGGCCACGGTCGCCCCGGTCCCGTTCAACCTCCCGCCGCGCTGCCCGGCCCCCGGCCCGGCGAGCGTCCCGGCGGTTCGGCCAGCACTCGAGCATCCCCGACCCGGCGGGTGAATCCGATCTCGTCGAAGTACTCGAGCATAGGCAGCGCGTACTTGCGGCTTGTACCCAGCATGTCTCGTAAAGCAGCTACGTCGACCGAACCGCGCTCCAGAACGCGCTCCTGTACCCGCCGTTGAACGTCCTCCACCACATCCCGGGGAAAGACCAGGTCCTGACTGATGCGCACCAGCCGCCCGAGTCCGATGAGCCCGGTGAGCAGTTCGGGGTCGAAACCATGGGTCTCGACGAGTTCGTCCCATCCGGGCGGCGAGTATGGCTTCCGGTGGAGCAGCTCCATGAGCCGGGCCGCGGCCGCCTCCTGCTCGCCCGACAGCTGCACGGTGTGCGACGGCAAGCGGAGAACCGCCTCTTCCCGCACCACCCGACCCTCCCGGGACAATCGCTCCACCGCCTCTTCAAACAGCCGCGCGGGAACGCCGAGGTGACTGCGGACCGTTTCCCGGCCGGGACCGGCCCGCAGCGGATAGCGCCGGTGGAAGTCAGCCAGATGCCCAGTCAAAGCTTCGGAAAACAGCCGCCACGCCTCGCCGTCGACAACGGCGGAGGGCAGAACAACAGCCCGGCCGGCCCCGGACAAACGGGCGATCTCGTCGACCACTGCCTGCCGGGGAGCCGGGATTTCCCGGACGATTTCTTCCGTTGTGGCCACTTGCCAGTGAGCGAGCAACATCCCGGCAAGGCGCGGGTAGGAGGACGGGTCGCCGGCGGCCAGTTCCCAGCGGCCTCGCAATCCAGCCAAATCGAGCCGCCGCTCCCGGGGTGCGCCGGGGAGCCGCCGGCCCCGGGGAGGGGCGGGGAGCCTCAAGCTCGGCAGCCGGACCCGCTCAGCGGACGCGTCGATGATCTGGCCGCCGCCCACCGTCTTTTGGCGCGCGGGATCCCGCAGCACGAACCGGTCCCCGAAGGCGACGGGCGCGGGCTGCGCGAGCCACAGCTGAACCAGGCACTCATCCCCCGGCTGGGCAGCCTTGCGGTCAAGCAAGCGGATTCGGCAGACCCGCTCGGCGGAGCCGGCGTAAAGTTTCAGCTCGAGCATGTCCTCCAGTTCGTAGTCGAGCGACGGCAACACCCGCAACCCCGCGTTGACGATCCGGGTCGCCTGCCGCTGGCCGGCGCCGCACACCGCGTCGCCGCGCGCAAGCTCCGCCTTATCCAGACCGGCCAAATTGACCGCCACCCGGGAGCCCGGCCCCGCCCGCTCGACGGCCCGCTTGTGGGTCTGGACGCTCCGAACCCGGGCCCGCTTTCCGGACGGCAACACTTCGACTTCCTGGTCCACCGCCAGGCTGCCGCCTTCCAGCGTGCCGGTGACGACGGTTCCGGCGCCGCGGATGGTGAACACCCGGTCGATCCAAAGGCGGGGTCGGCCGTAGTCAACCGGAGGCGGCAGCCCAGCCAGCATATCGTCGATCATGGCCGTGAGCTCCTCTAGCCCCTCGCCGGTGACCGAGGAAACCGCCACGATGGGCGCGCCGTCAAGGACCGTTCCGGCAAGCCGTTCCCGCACGTCTTCCTCCACGAGCGCCAGCCATTCCTCATCGACCAGGTCTTTTTTGGTCAACACGACAATGCCCCGCTGGACGCCCAACAGGTCCAGGATCTCCAGGTGTTCCTGGGATTGCGGCATCCAACTGTCGTTGGCCGCCACGACCAGCAACGTCAGCCGAATGCCGCTGGCGCCGGCCAGCATGTTGCGGATGAACCGGTGATGGCCGGGCACGTCGACGATGCCCGCCTCCCGGCCCGACGGGAGCGTCAGCCACGCGAAGCCCAGGTCGATGGTCATGCCCCGCTCCTTTTCTTCTTTTAGGCGGTCGGGGTCCATACCGGTCAAGGCCCGGATGAGGGTGCTTTTGCCGTGGTCGATATGTCCCGCGGTTCCTATGACGTACACGACACCGCCTCCAGCGCAAGCACAAGGCCGTCGGCCAATAGCTCGTCCTGGACCGGATCAACGGCCCGCAGATCCAACAGCAACACGCCCTCTTCGATCCGTCCCACTATCGGTGGCTGCTGGCGGCGAAGCGCGGCGTGGAGTTCTTCGGCTCGGCTGCCGGCGGCCACGGCGACCGCCGCGCTGTCCTGCACCTCGCCGGGCAGCGAGCCGCCGCCGACCGTCGACGCGGTGCGCACGACCCTCAATTCAAAACCGCAAGACCGCTCCGGGACATGCCGCCGACGAACCCGATTCACGATTGCCTCAGCCCGGGCTCTAAGCGCGTCCTGGGTCTGGGCCATCATCCGGTATATCGGGATCCGTTCCGGGCGGCCGTCCAGGTAATGCAGGAGCGTCGCCTGCAGCGCCGCCAGCGTCAGCTTGTCCACCCGCACGGCGCGGGCGAGGGGGTGACGGCGGCAGCGGTCCACCAGCTCCCGGCGGCCGGCGATGACGCCCACCTGGGGACCGCCGAGAAGCTTATCGCCGCTGAACGTGACCAGATCGGCTCCCGCGCCCACGCTCTCCTGCACCGTCGGCTCGTGGGCAAGCCCGTACCGCTCGGTGGGTACGAGCACGCCGCTGCCCAGATCCTCGATGAGCACAAGCCCGTGGCGGCGGGCCACCGCTGCCAATTCCCGCACCGGCACCGACGCGGTGAAGCCCACCACCCGGTAATTGCTCGGGTGTACCTTCAAAATGGCCGCGGTCTCATCGCCGACGGCCTGCTCGTAGTCGCGCCGGTGGGTGCGGTTGGTGGTGCCCACCTCCCGCAAAATGCAGCCGCTTTGGGCCATCACTTCGGGAATCCGGAACGCGCCGCCGATCTCGATCATCTCGCCCCGGGCGATGATCACTTCGCGCCCCCGGGCAACAGCGCTGAGAACGAGCAGCACCGCGGCCGCGTTGTTGTTGACGACCATGGCGGCCTCGGCGCCCGAAAGCCGCGTGAGTAGATCCTCGACGGGCGCCTGGCGGGATCCCCGGGAACCCGATTCAAGGTCGTATTCCAAATTGCTGTACCCCGACGCCACCGCCCGGATGGCCTCCAAGCTTTCCTCGCTCAGAGGCGCCCGGCCGAGGTTGGTGTGGAGGACGACACCGGTCGCGTTGATGAGCGGGGTCAACAGCCGCCGGCGCCGGGCCCGGATCCGCTCGGCCGCGGCCTGTTCGAGCTCCGCCCGGTCCGGAGCCGGCGATCCGTTGCGGATGCGTTCCCGGGCCTCGGCCACCGCTTCCCGCACCGCGTCGGCCACCAGGGGGCGAGCCAACCCCCGGGCGGCCTCGACGACCGCGGGAGCCATAAGCAACTGGTCGACGGACGGCAGCGCCCGCAACGCTTCAGCGGTCATGGATCGGCACCAACTCCGCCCGCGGCCCGGCCGGTGCCGGCGGCGACGGGGGCACAAGGGCGTGCTCGGCGATGAATTGGGCCAGCGCGGCCCGAGACCGCTCAAACATTCGGCGCCGCCGCTCGGCCTTATCCCGGGGAGGATCTGCAAGCGGCGGCAACAGCCCGAAGTTGCTGTTCATGGGCTGGAAATAGCGCGGATCCGCGGTGGTAATGTAGTGGGCGAGGGCGCCCATCATCGTTTCCGGCGGCAAGACCAGCGGCGGCTCGCCGCGGCAAAGCCGGGCGCCGTTGATGCCAGCCAGCAACCCGGCAGCAGCCGACTCGACATACCCTTCGACGCCGGTGATCTGGCCGGCAAACAGCACCCGGGGCTCTTTTTTGACCTGGTACGTGGGCAACAGCACCCGCGGTGCGTTGATGAACGTGTTGCGGTGCATGACCCCGTAGCGCACGATCTCGGCCCGGGCCAACGCCGGGATGAGGCGCAGCACCCGCTTTTGCTCACCCCATTTCATCCGGGACTGGAACCCGACCAGGTTGTACAAAGTCCCGGCCCGGTTTTCCCGCCGCAGCTGGACCACAGCGTACGGACGCCTCCCCGTGCGGGGATCGACAAGGCCCACGGGTTTCATGGGGCCAAAGCGCAACGTATCCCGGCCCCGGGCAGCGATGGCCTCGATGGGCATGCAGCCTTCGAAAAACTTCAGCTCCTCTTCCAGGTGGCCCGGGTGCACCTCCGCGGTCACCAGGGCGTCGTAAAACCGGTCGTACTCCTCTTTTGTCAACGGACAGTTGAAATAGTCGTTTTCGCCGCCTTTGCCGTACCGGGACGCCCAAAAACCTTTCTCCCAGTCGATGGATTCTGCGGTGACAATGGGCGCCGCGGCGTCGTAGAAGTACAGGTCGTATTCGCCGGTGAACGCCTGAATGTCCCGGGCTAAAGCGTCCGATGTCAGCGGCCCGGTGGCGATGATGACCGGACCGTCTTCCGGAATCGAGGTCACTTCTTGCCGGTGGATGCGCACCCGCGGGTGGCGCTCCAGAGCCCGGGTCACCTCCGCCGCGAACAGTTCCCGGTCGACCGCCAGCGCCGCGCCGGCCGGTACGTCGTGGAGGTCGGCGGCCCCGATGATGAGCGAGCCGAGGGCGCGCATCTCAGCCTTGAGCAAACCGCTGGCACTGTCGGGCTGGTTGGAACCCAAGGAGTTGGTGCACACCAGTTCCGCCAGGCTGCCGGTCTGATGGACCGGGGTCGGCGTGCCTGGCCGCATCTCATACAGGTCGACGTCCACGCCCAGGTGAGCCGCCTGCCACGCCGCCTCCGCGCCGGCCAGCCCCCCGCCGATGACTACGAGGCGCTGGGTCACGGGCGCTCCCCCCTCAGTCGGTTTCCGGTCAGTAGCCTTACCGGGCGGTGCCCGGCGACGCCCTGCCGGCGCCCAAATTCTATGCCCGGCGGGCCGACTCCTGCGCGGGCAACCCCAAGTTGAGCGCCGCGGCCGCAACCCGCACGGCCACGGCTGCAGCGGCGGCGGCTTTCAGGAAATCGCCCGGCAGAAACGGCAGCGCTCCCGCGGCGATCGCGGCGGGCCAGTCCATGCCCGTCACCCAGGCCAGCTGCAGGACGCCGGGGACGTAGACCGCGGCGATCCCGCCGGTGACGGCGCCCGCCAAGGCCCGGAGAAAGGTCGGCCGCGCGCCGGGCCGGACCCACAAGCCGCCGACGAACGCGCCGATGACATGGCCCCACAAATAGCCGCCAGTAGGGCCGGCCAGCACCGCCAGCCCGGCCTGGCCGCCGGCGAACACCGGCAGGCCTGCAATGCCCATGAGAAGGTACACCGCCTGGGACAAGGCGCCGAAGCGGGGGCCAAGCAACAGCGCGGCCAGCATCAGGCCGAACGTCTGGCCGGTGATGGGCACGGGGCTTCCCGGAATTGGGATGCGAACGTAGGCCAGCACCGATGTCACGGCAGCCATGAGCGCTGCCAGCACAAGCTGGCGAGTTTTGCCCGTCGAGTTCGTTTGAGCCACGATCATCGCCCCTCCAGACTGCGAATGGACACGTCCGCCGCATACACGGCCCGGTCCCGCCCGCCGCCCGCCGGGCGGACCATGAGCGCGCCGTCGCCGCGGATGTCGAGCGCAAGACCGTCCCAAGTGCTCCCGTCGGCCTCCGCGACCGTCACCGGGCGCCCGACGGTGGCCGAGTGCCGGCGCACCTCATCCAGCACCGGACCGAAGCCTTGAGACAGGGCTGTGATGTAGCGTTCCTCAAGACCTTCCAAGATGCGCTGCAAAAGAGGAACCCGCGCGACCGGCTGACCGGCCACAAGGCGAACCGAGGTCGCCTGCGGCGCCACCTCCGGCGGGAAGTCGCTCGCGGAGTGGTTGACGTTGATCCCAATGCCCACGACGCAATGGCGCACCCGGTCCAGTTCCGCGTCCAGCTCCACCAGGATGCCGCACAGCTTCCGGCCGTCTTTGGCCACCACGTCGTTGGGCCACTTGATAAGCACCTCGACGCCGGCCGCGCGGCTCACCGCTTCCCGGACCGCGGCCGCCGAAAGCAACGCCAAAAGCGACGTCTCCCGCGGCGGGATATCCGGACGGAGCAACACCGAAAACCAAAGTCCAAGCCCTGCCGGCGAATGCCAGGTCCGCCCCCGCCGGCCCCGGCCGCGCGTCTGGCGATCCGCCACGACGACCGAGCCTTCCGGCGCGCCGAGACGTCCCCTCTCCCGGGCCAGCTCATTGGTGGAGCCGACTTCGGGCACGTATTCCACCCGCCCAAGCAGCCGGGTCTCAAGGCCTGCTGCGACCTGCTCGGGCCAGGGAACGTCGGGACAAGACACAAGCCGGTATCCTTCCCGCGGGCGGCCTTCGATGACAAACCCCCGCTCCCGCAAGCGGCCCATCGCCTTCCACACGCTGTTGCGACTCACGCCAAGGGCGCGGGCGATCTCCTCGCCGGAAACCGCCGCCCTGGCCCGGCCCGCCAGCCACTGGAGGACCCGGTCCGCTGTATCCATCGCGTTCGCCTCCCCTCAGCCACTCTCAGAGCCCAGCGTATCCCACCTCCGCGAAATTGTCAACCAACGTCCGATTGTCGGGTGACATTTCGAGCGCAAACCCGGGACAAGACAGCAAAGGACCCGGCCTTTCGCCGGGTCCCGGTTGCGTCGCCGCTACTTCTTTCGATACACGCCCAGCATCGTCCCGAACATGGCCAGCACAAGCCCGAGGGCAACAACCGCCTCGTGGCTGTTGCCGCGGCCTATGAGAATCCCTACGATGCCAAGGCCCACCAGCACCGCGGCGGCCGCCGCTCTCACGGCCTTTTCCCTCCTTGCTCTGCCCGCAGGCGGCAGGCTGGCCCGCCAACGCCAAAAGGAGCCGGACAGTTCATGCCGGCCGGGTGATCTCCACCTCCACATGATCGAGGGGGCCGCCCACCGGCGCCGCGGGCTTGCGCACCCGCACCGTCACCCGCTCCACGTCCAGGGCGGCCAGGATATCGCTGGCGATGGCTTCCGCGATCGTTTCCAGCAGGTTGTACTCCCGCTCCTCGACGATATCTTTCACGATGGTGTAGACGCTGACGTAGTCCACCGCCTGCTCGAGGTCATCGGTGTGGCCCGCCCGGCTCAAGTCGGTATAGATGTCCACGTCCACCTCGAAGCGCTGGCCCATCTCCCGCTCGGCGCCGTACGCCCCGTGGTAGCCGTAGAACACCATATTCGCCAACGATACCCGGTCCGCCACGGTTCGTCCCCCCGCGCCCAAAAGGCCCCCGCCGGTCGGCCGGGGTCCCCCCGTCTCACTCCCAGCCCATGGCCCGCGTTTGGTGTTTCCCGTTTTGCAGCCCCCCCGCCTCCCCCCCGGCGCCGGCGCCCCCCC
>JACDOI010000053.1 GCA_017656145.1 Bacillota bacterium
GCGGCCGCACGGTAGGCGCCGGCGTTGTGACGAAGATTTTGGCCTGAACTTCCCCCCCCGGCCGGATCGCTCGCAACGCCGGTGAAAGACCCCCGAGTGCGGGGGTCTTTTGCTGGCATTCGGTCCTCAAAGCCGCTTGCGGCCCGAATGCGGGCCGGGGATCGGGGAAAAAGTAGCAGGGAGAGCTCTGGGCGTCAAGTGCGCCGTGTTGACACTCCCCGGTCCGTGTGCTAGATTGGAGAAGTGATTTTTTCGGGCTTTAGCTGGCGGGAGGTGAAACGCGGTGCGCGTCGGCATCAGCCTCGAATGCACCGTGTGCAAGGAGCGGAACTACCGCACGACGAAAAACCGGCGTAACGACCCGGACCGGCTCGAGCTGCGCAAGTATTGCAAGCGCTGCCGGGCTCACACTTTACACCGCGAGACCCGGTAGCCTATAATGGGTGTGCGCTGGATGCTGCAAGGGATGTGAGCGCGCATGGCGGTTCCGACAAAAACCGGAAAGGCGGCCTCACCGCCTCTCAGCGCGCGGATCGGCCGTTATTTCCGGGAGGTCCGCAGCGAACTGCGCAAAGTCGCCTGGCCTTCCCGCCAGGAGCTTGTCACATACACCGTCGTCGTGTTGGCGTCGGTCGCTGTCGTCGCGGTGTTTCTCGGCGTGGTGGACGTCGTGGTGTCCGAGTTGTTGACGCTCATTGGGGCGTTGGGGAGGTGAGGGGTTGTCGGTCCTTGTGGGCCGCGACTCCCCGCTGATGGAGAAGGAGAGGCCATTGGCCGAAACGGCAACGGCCGCCGAGGGGGCCGAATCCATGGAGTCTGCCGTCGCTGATGAGGCGGTCTCGCCCGATGTTCCGGGTAAGCATTGGTACGTCATTCACACGTACTCCGGTTACGAGAACAAGGTGAAGGCGAACCTGGAGCGGCGAGTGGAGTCCATGGGTATGGAAGACAAGATCTTCCGGATCATGGTCCCCACCGAAGAGGAGATCGACTTCAAGGACGGCAAGAAGCGCATCGTCAAGAAGAAGATCTTCCCGGGATACGTCCTCGTCGAGATGATCATCAGCGACGACTCGTGGTATGTGGTGCGCAACACACCGGGTGTGACCGGTTTCGTCGGCGCGGGCAACAAGCCGGTTCCGCTGGATGAAACGGAAGTCAAAGCGATTTTGCGCCAGATGGGCTACGACGACCCGCGGCCCAAAGTGGCCTTCCAGCCCGGCAACGAAGTGCGAGTCGTTTCCGGGCCGTTCGCCAACTTCACGGGAGTGGTGGACGAGGTCAACATAGAGCGGGGCCGGTTGCGGGTTATCCTGTCCATGTTCGGGCGGGAAACCCCGGTGGAGTTCGAGTTCGGCCAGGTCGAGAAGATTCGCTAGCCAGCGGCTCGATTGGTCGGACGCTGGACGAGGTGGAACGGGATGGCGAAGAAAGTCACCGCCGTGATCAAGCTGCAGATTCCCGCCGGGAAGGCGACGCCGGCACCGCCGGTGGGACCGGCGTTGGGCCAGCACGGCGTCAACATCATGGAGTTTTGCAAAAGCTTCAATGAGCGGACCGCGGCCCAGGCGGGGACCATCATACCGGTCGAGATCACTGTCTACGAAGATCGTTCCTTTACGTTTATCACCAAAACGCCGCCCGCGGCGGTGCTGCTCAAGCAGGCCGCGGGAATTGAGAAAGGTTCGGCCGTGCCCAACCGGGATAAAGTGGCGACGCTCCCCCGGGCCAAGGTCCGAGAGATTGCGGAGCTGAAGATGCCGGACTTGAACGCGAACGATCTTGAGGCGGCGACCCGGATCATTGAAGGCACGGCCCGCAGCATGGGTATCGTGGTTACCGACTGATCTGCTCTTTCGGGCGGCTTCGCTGTTTTGCGTGGGAGGAGCGTCGGCTCCGTCAAGACCACAGGGGGTATCGGTTATGGCCAGGCACGGGAAGACGTACTTGGAAAAGGCAAAGCTGGTCGATCGGGCAAAGCTGTACTCGCCGGCCGAGGCGCTCGCGCTGGCCAAGCAGACTGCCCGGGCCCGGTTTGACGAGACGGTTGAAGTCGCGATGAAGCTCGGCGTCGACCCGCGCCATGCGGATCAGCAGGTGAGGGGCACGGTGGTGCTTCCTCACGGCACCGGGCGCACGGTTCGGGTGGCGGTGTTCGCCAAGGGCGAGAAAGCCCGGGAAGCACAAGATGCCGGCGCGGACGTGGTGGGCGCCGAGGATTTGGTGGAACGGGTGCAAAAAGGCGACATCGACTTCGACGTGGCCATCGCCACGCCGGACATGATGGGTGCCGTCGGAAGGCTCGGTCGCATTCTCGGTCCCCGGGGGCTCATGCCCAATCCGAAAACGGGGACGGTTACGTTTGAAGTGGAGCGGGCCGTCAAAGAATTCAAGGCGGGCAAGGTGGAGTTCCGGGTCAACAAGGAAGGCGGCTTGCACGTTCCCATCGGAAAGGTGTCCTTTGATGAGGCGGCGTTGTTGGCCAATTTCCGGGCCTTGATGGACGCGGTGCTCAAGGCCAGGCCCGCCGCGGCCAAAGGCCAGTACATCCGCCGGGTGGCGGTGTCTACCACCATGGGGCCCGGCATCCGGGTCAGCCCGCAAGAAGCGGTGGGCGCAGCCGCCGAGCGGGCCGCCGGGTAATCGGTGGGCATTGGGCACTGAGCGGATAACGTTGCGGACCTGCCGTGAACGCCGTCCGGCGGGGACCGACGGGCGAACAATCCAGGCAAGATGAGCGGTTCGGCCGTAGACAGCCGGTGTCCCGCGCGGGACTTAAGGAGCGAAACTCGCCGGCCGAGGTCAACCCAGCCGTTTCCCCTTGGGTGCGACGCGCTCGGGGGCGGGTGTGGCCTCCAGCCGGTTTCGAGCCGGATTGGAGGTTTTTTCGCGAGGAGGTGAGACGGATGGCCAAACCGGAGAAGGTGGCAATGGTCGAGGAGATCCGCGGGCAACTGGAATCGTCCCGGGCCGTGTTCGTCACGGATTACCGGGGCTTGTCGGTCGCGCAGATGACCCGCCTGCGGCGCCGGCTGCGGGAATTGGACTCCGAGTACAAGGTGGTCAAGAACACCCTGACGCGCATCGCGGCCGGGGACAACGCGGACATGTTGGCGCCGTACTTGGAAGGTCCGACGGCCGTGGCGTTCGTCAAGGGCGATCCGGTAGCGGTCGCGAAGGCGCTGAACGAGTTTGCCCGGGAGTTCCGGACCCTGGACATTCGCGGGGGCATTTTGGAAGGCAAGCCGGTAGGCCAGGACGACGTGAAGGCGCTGGCCGACTTGCCCTCGCGCGAGGTCTTGCTGGCGCAAGTGCTGGGCGGCTTCCAGGCGCCGATTGCCGGCTTGGTGTTTGTGCTTCAGGGGACGCTCAGGAAACTCGTCTACGCGCTGGACGCGGTCCGGGCCATGAAAGAGGAAGGCGCCGGCGCGTAAAGATGGAAACAACGGTGAGGAGGTAGGGTCTGTGACCAAGGAGCAGATTCTGGAAGCCATTGAGAAGATGACGGTGTTGGAACTGGCGGACCTGGTCAAGGCGCTGGAGGAGAAGTTCGGCGTGAGCGCCGCGGCTCCGGTGGCTGTTGCCGCGGCGGCTCCCGGTGCGGCGGCGCCGGCGGCAGCCGAGGCCGAGGAGAAGACCGAGTTCGACGTCATCCTGGCCAGTGCCGGCGACAAGAAGATCCAGGTCATCAAGGTCGTTCGCGAGCTGACGGGCCTTGGGCTCAAGGAGGCCAAGGACCTGGTCGATGGCGCGCCCAAGCCGGTTAAGCAGGGCGTCAACAAGGAGCAGGCCGAGGAAATCAAGAAGAAGCTGGAGGAAGCCGGCGCCACGGTCGAGGTCAAGTAACGATTCCGATGCCGGCCCGGGCCGGGGCGGCGTGCCGTCCCGGCCCTGGGCCTTCCGCCATGAATGGATCGCGGTGGGTATGAAAGCGTTGACACCTCGCCGCCACCGTGATAAGATACGAAAGTGCTGAGCCTCAACAATAGGGGTTTTGTGCCCTGCGTCCGGCTCGGAGCGAGGAATGGGCACGCTTGTGGAATAGTCCTAGCAGCCCCGGATGATCCTATTGTACCGGCGCATTGTTTCCCGCGTTTCCAGCTGGATATAGGAGTAAGGAGGGGGAGGGTCTTTTTCTTGCCCATGAGGAGAAGGACCTCTTCGGCCTTGCTCTTTTCTGTCGCTAGGCTCACCAGATCTTGTCAGAAGAGGTGAGGGGTTTGGCGGTTGCGATTCGAGCGGGCAGCCGGGAGCGGCGGAGTTTCAGCAAGATCCCCGAAGTGCTCGATCTGCCCGACCTGATCGAGGTGCAGCGCCGCTCGTACGAGTGGTTCCTCAACGAGGGACTCCTGGAGACGTTCCGTGACATCTCCCCGATACAGGATTTTACGGGGAACTTGGTGCTGGAATTCGTCAGCTACACGCTGGGGGAACCCAAGTACAGCATCGAGGAGTGCAAGGACCGGGACGCCACCTACGCGGCGCCCCTGAAGGTCAAGGTGCGCCTCATCAATAAGGAAACCGGTGAGGTCAAGGAGCAGGAAGTCTTCATGGGGGACTTCCCGCTCATGACCGAGAACGGGACGTTCATCATCAACGGCGCCGAGCGGGTCATTGTCAGCCAGCTGGTGCGCTCGCCGGGCGTCTACTACGGTCAGGACGTGGACAGCTCCGGCAAACCCCTCTTCACCTGCAGCCTGATTCCCAACCGCGGCGCGTGGCTCGAGTTTGAGGGCGGGCCCAACGACTGCATCTACGTGCGGGTCGATCGCACCCGGAAATTGCCGGTCACGGTGCTCTTTCGAGCTTTGGGGCTCGTGACCGACGCCAAGATCTTGGACGAGCTGGGTGACAGCGAGGCGATCCGCGCAACGCTAGAGCGGGACAACACCGCCACCGCTGAAGAGGCGCTCATCGAGATCTACAAGCGCCTGCGGCCCGGTGAACCGCCCAGCGAGGACAGCGCCCGCTCGCTGTTTGAGACGCTGTTCTACGACCCCAAGCGCTACGACCTGGCCGGCGTAGGGCGTTACAAGATCAACAAGAAGCTGCGCCTCATGCCCCGCATCGCGGGCCGGGTGGTGGTGGAAACGGTGGTCCACCCGGAGACGGGAGAGATTTTGGCTGAAGCCGGCCAGAAGCTGGACCGGCGGACCGCGGAGGCCATTGAGCGGGCTGGCGTCCGCTCCGTGGTCGTCGAGGGGCGGGGGAACCTGCCGGTCAAAGTGGCCAGTAACGGCGCGCCGCCCTTGGACCAACGCATCCTGACCGTCGAAGACATCGTCGCGGTCGTCAACTACATGGTCAACCTGATGCACGGCATTGGCCAGGTCGACGACATCGACCACCTGGGCAACCGGCGGCTGAAGGCCGTGGGGGAACTGCTGCAAAACCAGTTCCGGGTCGGCCTGTCCCGCATGGAACGGGTGGTCCGGGAACGGATGACGATCCAGGATGTGGACATCATCACTCCGCAGGCGCTCATCAACATCCGGCCAGTGGTAGCCGCCATCAAGGAGTTTTTCGGCAGCTCCCAGCTGTCCCAGTTCATGGACCAGACCAATCCCCTGGCGGAGCTGACCCACAAGCGGCGGTTGAGCGCCCTGGGGCCCGGCGGCCTGTCCCGGGAACGGGCGGGCTACGAGGTGCGGGACGTGCACCACTCCCACTACGGGCGCATGTGTCCCATCGAGACGCCGGAAGGCCCCAACATCGGCCTGATCGGGAGCCTGTGTACATATGCCCGGATCAATGAATTCGGCTTCATCGAAACGCCGTACCGGCGAGTGGAGAACGGCGTCGCGACCGACGAGATCGCGTACCTCACCGCTGACGAGGAAGACAACTACGTCATCGCTCAGGCCAACGAACCGGTCGGCGAAGACGGGCGCCTGCTCAACAGCAAGGTCGCAGCCCGGTATATGGACCAGATCGTCGTGGTGCCGCCGGAGCAGGTGGACTACATGGACGTTTCGCCCAAGCAGCTGGTCAGCGTCGCGGCGGCGCTCATCCCCTTCCTGGAGAAGGACGACGCAAGCCGGGCGCTCATGGGCGCGAACATGCAACGGCAGGCGGTGCCGCTTTTGCGCACGGACGCGCCGCTTGTCGGCACAGGAATGGAGTACAAGAGCGCGATCGACTCGGGCGCGGTGGTGCTCGCCCGCCGGTCCGGTGTGGTGACCTCGGTCAGCGCCGAGCGGATCGTCGTCAAGACCGATGCCGGCGACGAGGACGTCTACAAACTGATCAAGTTCGCCCGTTCGAACCAGGGCACCTGCATCAACCAGCGTCCCATCGTAGCCCGGGGCCAGCGGGTCGAAGCCGGTCAGCCCATCGCCGACGGTCCCTCCACCGACATGGGTGAGCTGGCGCTCGGCCGCAATGTGCTGGTCGCGTTCATGCCGTGGGAAGGCTACAACTACGAAGACGCGATCCTCATCAGCGAAAAGCTGGTGAAAGAGGACGCTTTTACGTCGATCCATATCGAGGAATACGAGTGCCAGGCCCGCGACACCAAGCTGGGCTCGGAAGAGATCACTGCCGATATCCCCAACGTCGGCGAGGACCAGCTGAAAGACTTGGATGAGCGCGGCATCGTCCGCATCGGCGCGGAGGTTCGGCCCGGCGACATCCTGGTCGGCAAGGTCACTCCCAAGGGCGAAACGGAACTGACGGCCGAGGAGCGCCTCTTGCGGGCCATCTTCGGCGAGAAGGCCCGGGAAGTCCGGGACACGTCCCTGCGGGTTCCCCACGGCGAAGGCGGGGTTGTCGTCGATGTCAAAACGTTCTCGCGGGAGAACAACGACGAGCTGCCCCCGGGCGTGAACAAGCTGGTCCGGGTCTACGTGGCCCAAAAGCGCAAGGTGTCCGTCGGCGACAAGATGGCGGGCCGCCACGGCAACAAGGGTGTCGTCGCGAAGATTCTTCCGGAAGAGGATATGCCGTTCCTACCCGACGGCACGCCGGTGGAGATCGTCCTCAACCCTTTGGGCGTCCCGTCCCGGATGAACATCGGTCAGGTGGTGGAAACCCACCTGGGATGGGCTGCGAAGGCCCTCGGCATCCATGTCGCCACTCCGGTGTTCGACGGCGCCCAGGAGCACGAAGTCGTGGAGATGCTGCGGGAAGCCGGGCTTCCGGAGAACGGCAAAGTGCAGCTGTATGACGGGCGTACCGGCCAGCCGTTCGATCAGCCGGTCACCGTCGGTTACATCTACATGCTCAAGCTCGCCCATCTGGTGGACGACAAGATTCACGCCCGGTCCACCGGCCCGTACTCCCTTGTCACCCAGCAGCCGCTGGGCGGCAAGGCCCAGTTTGGCGGCCAGCGGTTCGGCGAGATGGAAGTGTGGGCCCTTGAGGCGTACGGCGCGGCGTACACGCTGCAAGAACTCTTGACAGTTAAGTCCGACGACGTGGTGGGTCGGGTCAAGACGTACGAGGCCATCGTGAAAGGCGAGAACGTGCCTGAGCCCGGCGTTCCCGAGTCGTTCAAGGTGCTCATCAAGGAGCTCCAGAGCCTGGGCCTGGACGTGCGGGTGCTGTCGGAGGATTCCCAGGAGATCGAGATCCGAGAAGAAGAAGAGGACATCAGTGAGATGGCCCGGGAGCTGGGGATCGATCTGCACGGCCGGGACGAGGATGTGGAGGAGGGCCGGTCCGACGGGACGGCGGCTGCCGCATCAGACGAAGGCGACGGCGAGGAAGAAGACGATCGGGATTTGTTCCCCCTCAGTCTCGACGAGGAGGGGCCCCTCGGCTCCCTGGACGAGGATGACGAGGTCGGCGGGGACGGCGACGTAGACCTTGCGGAGGGCGCGCACAGCGAGGATTCCCCGGATGACGGGCCCGAGCGGGTCTGGGACGACTCCCTCGGCGACGGGTACGGCGATGACGATGAGGACCGGTAAGGGGGCATCGGCATGCTGGATGTGAACAACTTTGACCGGATGCGCATCGGGCTCGCTTCCCCCGAGCAGATCCGGGCGTGGTCCAGCGGCGAGGTCAAAAAGCCTGAAACCATCAACTACCGGACGCTCAAGCCTGAGCGGGAGGGGCTGTTCTGCGAAAAGATCTTCGGCCCCACCAAGGACTGGGAGTGCCATTGCGGCAAGTACAAGCGGGTGCGCTACCGCGGCATCGTGTGCGACCGGTGCGGCGTCGAGGTGACCCGGGCCAAGGTGCGCCGGGAACGGATGGGGCACATCGAGCTCGCAGCGCCGGTATCCCACATTTGGTTCTTCAAAGGCATCCCGTCCCGCATGGGGCTTTTGCTCGACATGTCCCCCCGGGCGTTGGAGAAGGTGCTGTACTTTGCCTCCTACATCGTCACCGATCCCGGCGATACCCCGCTTGTGAAAAAGCAGCTTTTGACCGAGGCCGAGTACCGGGAGTACCGGGAAAAGTACGGCAACGCGTTCAAGGCGGGCATGGGCGCGGAGGCCGTCAAGAAGCTGCTTGAAGAGATCGATCTGGAAGAGCTGTGCGCGGAGTTGCGCCGGGAGGTCCGGGAGACGACCGGCCAGCGGCGGGTGCGGGCGGTCCGCCGGCTTGAGGTGGCGGAGGCGTTCCGCAAGTCCGGCAACCGCCCGGAGTGGATGATCCTTGAAGTCATCCCGGTCATCCCGCCCGAGCTCAGGCCCATGGTGCAGCTGGACGGCGGCCGGTTTGCCACCTCGGACTTAAACGACTTGTACCGCCGGGTCATCAACCGCAACAACCGCCTGAAGCGGCTGCTGGAGCTCGGCGCGCCTGACATCATCGTACGCAACGAGAAGCGGATGCTCCAGGAGGCCGTCGACGCGCTGATCGACAACGGCCGGCGGGGGCGTCCGGTCACCGGCCCCGGAAACCGGCCCCTCAAGTCGCTCAGCGACATGCTCAAGGGTAAGCAGGGCCGATTCCGACAGAATCTGCTGGGGAAGCGGGTCGACTACTCGGGCCGTTCCGTAATCGTGGTCGGGCCCGAGCTCAAGCTGCACCAGTGCGGTTTGCCCAAGGAGATGGCTCTTGAGCTCTTTAAGCCGTTCGTCATGAAGCGGCTGGTGGACAAAGGGTTCGCGCACAACATCAAGAGCGCCAAGCGGATGGTGGAGCGGGTCCGCCCCGAGGTATGGGACGTCTTGGAAGAGGTCATCAAGGAGCATCCGGTACTGCTGAACCGGGCTCCGACGCTGCACCGCCTGGGCATTCAAGCCTTTGAGCCGGTTCTCGTGGAAGGCCGGGCCATCAAAATTCATCCGCTCGTATGCGCCGCGTACAACGCGGACTTCGACGGGGACCAGATGGCGGTACACGTGCCCTTGTCGGCCGAGGCCCAGGCCGAGGCTCGGCTGCTGATGCTGTCGTCCCACAACCTGCTTCTCCCGGCGTCGGGCCGGCCGGTAGCCACGCCGACGCAGGACATGGTCATCGGTTGCTATTACCTGACCCTCGATAAGCCCGGTGCGAAAGGCGAGGGCAAGGTGTTCTCCAGCCCCGAGGAGGTGGCCATGGCCTACGAGGAGGGCAGCGTCGCGCTGCACGCTAAGATCAAGGTTCGCCTCAAGGGCCAGCTGGTGGAGACGACGCCGGGGCGGGTGTTCTTCAACGAGGTGCTGCCCGACGAGATCGGGTTCCACAACCGGGTCATCGACCGGAAGGAGCTTGGGCGGCTCGTGGACCGGCTCTACCGGCGCTTTGGCAGTACCCGAACGGCCGAGGTGCTCGACGAGATCAAGGCGTTGGGCTTCCGGTACGCGACCCGTTCGGCGACGACGGTGGCAGTGGGCGACATTCTCATCCCCCCGAACAAGCACGAGCTCATCCGAGAGGCCGAACGTCAGGTGGAGTTGGTGGAGCAGCAGCACCGGCGGGGATTGGTGACCGCGGAAGAACGGTACCAGCGGATCGTGGACATTTGGTCCAAGACCAAGGAAGACGTTACCCAGGCGATGCTCGACAACCTCGATACGTTCAACCCGGTGTACATGATGGCCATCTCCGGTGCCCGGGGAAACGTGGCGCAGCTGTCGCAGCTCGCGGGCATGCGGGGTTTGGTGGCCGACCCCACCGGGCGAACCATCGAGATCCCGATCAAGGCCAACTTCCGCGAAGGTCTGACCGTGCTGGAGTACTTCATCTCGACCCACGGCACCCGCAAGGGCCTCGCGGACACAGCCCTCCGGACCGCGGATTCGGGATATCTGACCCGACGCCTGGTGGACGTGGCCCAGGACGTCATCGTGCGGGAAGAGGACTGCGGGACCACCGAAGGCATCCGGGTGTCGGCCATTAAGGAAGTCACCGGCGACGTCGAGGAAATCGTCGAACCGTTGCGGGACCGCATCGCCGGCCGGGTCGCGGCCGAGCGGGTGATCGATCCCCGCACGGGCCGGGTGATCATCGAAGAGAACCAGCTCATCGATGAGGAGATCGCGACCGATATCGAAGAGGCGGGCATCGAGTCGGTGGCCATCCGGTCGGTACTCATGTGCCGCTCCCGGTACGGCGTATGCGCGCGGTGCTACGGCCGGGACCTGGCCACAGGCCAGCTGGTGGAAGTGGGTGAGGCGGTCGGCATCATTGCCGCCCAGTCCATCGGCGAGCCGGGAACCCAGCTGACGATGCGGACGTTCCACACCGGGGGTGTGGCCGGCGACGACATCACCCAGGGCTTGCCGCGGGTGGAGGAGCTGTTCGAGGCTCGCAAGCCGAGGGGTCAGGCCATCATCACCGAAGTGGACGGCACGGTGCAAGTCGTCGACGCCAAGGGGATGCGCAAGGTCATCGTCACGACGCCTGACGGGGAGGAACACAGCTATCAGATCCCGTACGGAGCGCGCCTCAAGGTTCGGGATGGCTGGTATGTCGAGGCGGGCGATCAGCTGACCGAGGGCACGGTCAATCCCCACGACATCCTGCGGGTGAAAGGCGTCCGGGGAGTCCAGACGTACCTGGTCCAGCAGGTGCAGGACGTGTACCGCTCGCAGGGCGTCGACATCAACGACAAGCACATCGAGGTCATCGTCCGCCAGATGCTGCGCAAGGTCAAGGTCGAGGACCCGGGGGACACCGAGCTCTTGCCGGGAGGGCTTGTGGACCAGTTTGATTTCGAAGAGGAAAACCGCCGTGTGGAAGCCGAGGGTGGGCAGCGGGCAACCGCGAAGCCGGTGTTGCTTGGGATCACCAAGGCATCTCTAGCCACGGAGAGCTTCCTCTCGGCCGCCTCGTTCCAGGAGACGACCCGGGTGCTGACCGACGCGGCCATCAAGGGGAAGGTCGATCCGCTGGTCGGTCTCAAGGAGAACGTCATCATCGGCAAGCTGATCCCGGCGGGTACCGGTATGTCCCGGTACCGTCACATTCGGGTCATGCCGGCTGAGGGCGCGCAGCCGGTCGATGCCCAAGAGGCCGAAGAGCCGCTGGCTGAGTCGGACTCGGATCCGGTGCCGGCCGAAGGGAACGGCGAGGCGGAACCGGCGGTTCAAGCCGGGAGTGACCGTTGACACTCCCGGAGACGGATGCTAGAATAGGAAAGTGTGCGTGGCGACGGGAAGGATGGATGCCACCATGCCCCAGCGCCTCACGACGGCGAGTGCGCGCGCCGTGGGCACGCGGCAGACGTTGCGAGCCCTTGAGAAGGGTGCGGCTGAGATCGTCTTCGTGGCGCGGGACGCCGAAGAACGGGTTACCCGGCCGGTCATTGAGATGTGCCGGAAAAACGGCGTCCAGGTGGTTTACGTGGACAACATGCGCCTTCTCGGTCAATACTGCATGATCAACGTCGGGGCGGCGACCGCGGCCATCTTGCGGCAGGAGCCGCCCCGGAAATCGCGGGCTTCGGGTTAAGGCGCGCCGCGCCGGGCCAGGTGCCCCGCGGAGAAGGGAGGTTCGAGCCGGTCATGCCGACCATGAACCAGTTGGTGCGCAAGCCGCGCAAGCCGGTGACCCGCAAGAGCAAGGCGCCGGCGTTGCATTACATCTACAACAGCCTGAAGGGGCGGACGTTGCGGACGGACAGCGCGCCGTTCAAGCGCGGGGTTTGCACCCGCGTGTACACGGTGACCCCGAAAAAGCCCAACTCGGCCCTGCGGAAGGTAGCGCGCGTCCGGCTCAGCAACGGCATCGAGATTACCGGCTACATTCCCGGGGAGGGGCACAACCTCCAGGAGCACTCGGCCGTGCTGGTGCGGGGCGGGCGCGTCAAGGACTTGCCCGGCGTGCGCTACCACATCGTGCGAGGGACGCTGGACGCAGCCGGTGTGGCCAACCGCCGGCAAGGGCGGTCCAAGTACGGCGCGAAGCGGCCGAAGTGAGCCCTCCAGGTAAGGACGGGAGGATGAGCCATGCCAAGGAGAAGCGGCGTCCCGAAGCGGCAAATTCCGCCGGATTCGGTTTACAATAGCGTTCTAGTTCACCAGTTGATCAACAAGGTGATGTGGGACGGCAAAAAGAGCCTGGCGGAGTCCATCGTCTACGGGGCCTTTGATATCGTGCGGGAGCGGACGGGGCAGGACCCGGTGGAGATCCTGGAGCGGGCTGTCAAGAATGTCATGCCCGTGCTGGAGGTGCGTCCCCGCCGGGTTGGAGGCGCGACGTACCAGGTGCCCATCGAGGTGAGGCCGGAGCGCCGCACGTCGCTGGCGTTGCGCTGGATCGTGCAGTTCGCCCGGGAGCGGAAGGACAAGACAATGGCCGACCGTTTGGCCAACGAGCTTTTGGACGCTTCCAACGGGCTCGGCGGTGCGGTGAAGAAGAAGGAAGACACCCACCGGATGGCCGAGGCCAACCGGGCGTTCGCGCACTACCGCTGGTAAGGCGGTGAGGGGGACTGTTTCGTGGCACGAGCCTTTCCGCTGGAAAAGACGCGAAACATTGGGATCATGGCCCACATTGATGCGGGCAAGACGACGACAACCGAGCGCATCCTGTTTTACACCGGGCGCGTCCACAAGCTGGGTGAGGTGCATGAAGGCGCGGCCACGATGGACTGGATGGTGCAGGAGCGGGAGAGGGGTATTACCATCACCGCTGCTGCCACCACCTGCGAGTGGGCCGGCCATCGAATCAACATCATAGACACGCCCGGGCACGTGGACTTCACCGTTGAAGTGGAGCGCAGCCTGCGGGTGCTCGACGGCGCGATCGCGGTCTTTTGCAGCGTCGGCGGCGTTGAACCGCAGTCGGAGACGGTTTGGCGCCAAGCCGACAAGTACCGCGTGCCCCGGATTGCGTTCGTCAACAAGATGGACCGGGTGGGTGCGGACTTTCAAAACGTGGTCCGGCAAATCCGGGAGCGGCTGGGAGCCCGGCCGGTGCCCATCCAGCTGCCCGTCGGGGCGGAGGACTCGTTCCGGGGTGTCATCGACCTCATTCAAATGAAGGCCATCGTTTACGTGGATGACCTGGGCACCCGCAGCGACGAGACGGAAATCCCGGCGGAATTGATGGACGAGGCCGAGGCGGCCCGGGAGCAACTGGTCGAAGCCGTGGTCGAGACCGACGACGAGCTGATGGCCAAGTATCTTGAAGGCGAGACGGTGACGCCGGAGGAGCTGCGCCGGGCTTTACGTCAGGCCTGCCTCAATCTGCAGCTGGTGCCGGTGTTGTGCGGTTCGGCCTTCAAGAACAAGGGCGTGCAGCCCCTTTTGGATGCGGTGGTGCACTATTTGCCTTCCCCGTTGGACTTGCCGCCGGTCGCCGGGACGAATCCCTCCACCGGTGAGGCCGACACGCGCGCGGTGAGCGATGACGCCCCGTTCTCGGCGCTGGCGTTCAAGATCATGGCGGATCCGTACGTCGGGCGGTTGGCCTTTTTCCGGGTGTATTCGGGAACGCTCAAGGCCGGCTCGTACGTGTACAACTCGTCCAAGGGCCGGAAGGAACGCATCGGGCGGATCGTCCGGATGCATGCCAACCACCGGGAAGAGGTGGACGCGGCATATGCCGGCGACATCGCCGCAGCGGTAGGCTTGAAGGATACGACGACCGGTGACACGCTGTGCGACGAGAATCATCCGATTCTCCTGGAGAAGCTTGAGTTTCCCGAACCGGTCATCGCCCAGGCCATCGAACCCAAAACTAAGGCAGATCAGGACAAGCTGGCGCTCGCGCTGCAACGGCTTGCAGAGGAAGACCCGACGTTCCAGGTCCGCACCGACGCCGAGACGGGGCAGACGACGATTCACGGCATGGGCGAGCTGCACCTGGAGGTCATCGTCGACCGGCTGCTCCGGGAGTTCAAGGTCGAGGCCAACGTGGGCAAGCCACAGGTTGCCTACCGGGAGACGATCCGGAAGCCGGTGCGTGCAGAAGGCAAGTTCATTCGCCAGACCGGCGGCCGCGGCCAGTACGGCCATGTAGTGTTCGAAATCGAGCCGTTGTCCCCCGGGGAAGGATTCGAGTTCGTCAACAAGATTGTGGGCGGCGTCGTTCCCAAGGAGTACGTCCCCGCAGTGGAGGAAGGCGTTAAGGAGGCCATGCAAAGCGGCGTCCTCGCGGGATATCCAGTGGTGGATGTCCGGGTGACGCTGGTGGACGGATCGTACCACGAGGTCGACTCGTCGGAGATGGCCTTCAAGATCGCTGGTTCCATCGGCTTCAAGGAGGGCGCTAAGAAGGCGGATCCTGTCCTGCTTGAGCCGTTCATGTCTGTGGAAGTGGTGACGCCCGAAGAGTTCCTGGGCGACGTGATGGGCGATCTCAACTCCCGCCGCGGGCGCATCGAGGGCATGGACCGCCGGGGCAACGCCCAGCTCGTCCGGGCCAAGGTGCCGCTTGCGGAAATGTTCGGGTATGCGACGGAGCTGCGGTCCATGACCCAGGGCCGGGCCGCGTACACGATGCAGTTCAGTCATTACGAGCCGGTGCCGGCCAATATCGCGCAGGAAGTCATCGCCCAGAGCGTCTAGCCGGGCGGAGCGCCAGGGAAAGCAGACACCAAGAGCACTGGAGGTTGAGGAACCATGGCGAAGCAGAAGTTTGAGCGGACGAAGCCGCACGTAAACGTGGGAACGAT
>JACDOI010000054.1 GCA_017656145.1 Bacillota bacterium
ATGGTACTGCCCGGGCAACCGGGTGGGAGAGTAGGTCCGCGCCGGAAAACTTTTTATTCCTCGGTAGCTCAATGGTAGAGCGCTCGGCTGTTAACCGAGTGGTTGCAGGTTCGAGTCCTGCCCGAGGAGCCACAGCGGCCTGTGGAGCGAATCCGCAGGCCGCTTATCTTTTCCGGTCCAGCAGTAGCCACTTGTGGTTTCCCTTGACAGCTCGCCTCTCCCATGTTACCTTATGCGATAGATTAGGACGACCTAAAAAAGAAACTACACTAGCGCCGGGAGACTGAGTCAGGGTAAGCTGATCGGCGGAAAGCGGCAGGCCGGAACGCGGCGCTCGAATCGGGGTGCGGTATGGGCAAGGTTTACCTGTTGGCAATTGTGGCCGTTTTGAGCCTCGGATCGCTGTTCAGCGGCGTTACCGAGCTCAGTCCCTCGGACTTGCTGGAAGGGCTCACGGACAAGCAGACGAGAGTGCTGATCATCAGCCGGGTGCCGCGCTTGGTGAGCACGTTGCTTTCGGGCATGAGCATGAGCGTCTGTGGCCTCATCATGCAGCGGCTGTCACAAAACCGCTTCGTTTCGCCGACGACAGCGGGCACGCTGGACGCGGCGCGCCTTGGAATTCTTGTGTCGATGCTGGTCTTCACCGCGGCACCGCCGCTTGTCCGGATGGCGGTGGCTTTCGCGTTCGCCTGGGTTGGAACGTACGCCTTCATGCGGCTGCTTGGGCGAGTCCGTTTGCGGGATCCGGTCTTCATCCCCCTGGCGGGTATGATGTACGGCGGGATCATCGGCGCGGTCTCCACGTTCATCGCCTACCGGTATGACTTGGTGCAGAACATATCCTCGTGGTTGTTGGGCGACTTTTCGATGATCCTGCGGGGGCGGTATGAGCTGTTGTACGCGGTGGCGCCTTGCCTTGTGCTGGCTTACGCGTACGCGAACCAGTTCACCATTGCCGGCATGGGCAAGGACGTGGCCACCAATTTGGGCGTCCGGTACGGCACGGTGGTGCAGATCGGTCTTGGTATTGTGGCAGCGACGACCGCTGCCGTGGTGTTGACGGTGGGGACGTTGCCCTTCCTCGGCTTGATCGTCCCGAACGTGGTTTCCATCCTCTGGGGCGACGACCTGCGCCGCAATCTGCCGGCCACCGCCATGCTCGGGGCCGCCATCGTCTTGGCCTGTGATTTGCTCGGGCGCTGGGTCATCTACCCGTATGAAATCCCCATTAACGTGACGCTCGGTGTGGTCGGAAGCCTGGCGTTTTTGTACCTGATCCCGAGGAGGGCCGCCCATGCGGGCTAAGGCGGCTGTGGCGCCCCCGGCCGTTGCCAGCTCCGACCGGGTGCGGCTCGTGGGTCTTGCCGGTGGGGCGGCCGTATTGATCGCGCTCTTCATGGTCGTCCAGGCCGCTGGCATGTGGGACTACGTGCTGCCTCGCCGTGCGGTGAAGGTGGGAGCCATTGCCCTGGCCGGTGCGTCCATCGCGGTCTCCACGGTCATCTTTCAATCGATCACTACCAATCGCATTCTGACTCCCGCCATCATGGGCTTGGACCGGCTGTACATGCTCATCCAGACCGCAACCGTGTATTTCCTCGGATCCGCGCACCCCCTGGTCTCCCAGTCCCGGCTGAACTTCTTGTTGTGCACGGGGGCCATGGGGCTGTTTTCGCTGTTTGTGTACCGGATGTTTCTCGGCCGCCGGCAAGCCAACGTGTACGTTATGCTCTTGATCGGCGTCGTGTTCGGGACGCTGTTTGACAGCCTATCATCCTTTCTCCTCGTCCTCATCGATCCGAACGAATTTCTCGTCGTCCAAAGCCGGATGTTCGCCAGTTTCAACCGCGTCACTTCCCAGTTGTTTTGGCCCGCATCGGCGGCAGCGCTGGCTGTCATGGCGTACGTGGCGAGATTTATGAAGTACTTGGACGTTTTGGCCCTGGGCCGCGATCACGCGATCAACTTGGGAGTGGACTACCCGAAAGTTGTCCGCCAGCTGCTTGTGGCGGTGTTCATCCTTGTGGCTGTGTCTACGGCGCTCGTTGGTCCCGTCACGTTTCTCGGCCTGATCGTGGCCAACCTGGCGTACGAGTTGCTGGACACCTACCGCCGGGTGCCCCTGATGGCGGCGGCGGTCTTCATCAGCATCATCGCTCTCGTCGGCGGGCAGCTGGTCGTGGAGCGGGTGTTCGTCTTCTCCACGCCCTTGCCGGTCATCATCAACTTCGCCGGGGGGATCTTGTTCCTCTATTTGCTGTTCAAGGAGCGGTCGGCATGGTAGAGGTGCAGCAGGTCGTCAAATGCTACGGGCCCAAGACGGTGCTCCGGGACGTGTCGCTGGCGGTGAAACCCGGAACGATGACGTCGTTCATCGGTCCGAACGGGGCGGGCAAAAGCACGCTGCTGTCCATCATGAGCCGGTTGATCCCGGCCGATTCGGGACACGTGCTGCTGGATGGGCGCACACTGGCAAGCTACGACAGCCGGGAGCTGGCCCGGCGCATTTCGGTGCTGCGCCAGGCGAACCACATCCAGCTGAGGCTGACCGTGCGGGAGCTCGTTTCGTTTGGCCGGTTTCCCTACTCGCAAGGCCGGCTCGGCCCTGAGGATTGGGAGGCGGTGGACCGGGCGCTGGCCGGGATGGGGCTTTTGGACATCCAGAACAAATACTTGGACGAACTCAGTGGAGGGCAGCGCCAGCGGGCGTTCATCGCGATGGTCGTAGCCCAGGAAACGGATTACATTTTTCTGGACGAGCCTCTGAACAACATAGACATGAGGCACTCGGTCCAGATCATGAAACTGCTGCGGGGCCTTGTGGAGGAGTCGGGCCGGGCGGTGGTCGTCGTGATGCACGACGTCAACCTGGCAGCCCACTACTCTGACCGCATCGTCGCGCTGAAGGAGGGAGGGGTGGCCTACGACGGGCCGGCTCGCGACATCATGGAGCCGGAGACTCTTAAGGACGTTTTCGATTTGGACGTTACAGTCGGCGAGATCCAATCTTGCCGGGTGTGCGTGTATTTCCGCTGACGGGACACAGCCGCGGTCCCGATGCACATGTTGACCGAACAGAAAGGAGCGGAAGTCATGATGGGAGTCGCACTGCGGCGTTCTCGAACCGGGCTGCGTGGCATTGGCCTGGGACTTTTGCTGGTGACGGCGCTGGCTTCCGGGGCTTTGGCCAGTGCTGCAGCGGATTGGACGGAACCGATGGTTATCCGGCACGAGTTGGGCGAGACAGTGTTGGATGAGCGACCCGAACGGGTGGTCGTGTTCGACTTCGGCTCCTTGGACACCCTGAGCCGGTTGGGAGTCGAGGTAGTGGGCTTGCCCAAGCAGCTGGTGCCGGCGTATCTCGCGCAGTATGAGGATGACCGGTACGCGAACGTTGGGAGCTTGACCGAACCTGCTTTGGAGCGGGTTTACGCCCTGCAACCCGACCTTATCATCATCTCGGGCCGGCAACGGGATTTGTACGAGGAATTCCGGGCTATCGCCCCCACCATTTACGTGGCCGTAGATACGGCCCGCTACATGGAGTCCTTTGAGGAGAACGTGCGGCTTTTGGCGACCATCTTCGGCAAGGAGCAGGAGGCCGAGGCCGAGCTGGCCAAGATCCGGCAAGCGGTGGACGCGCTGCGGGCCGATGTGGCTGCAAAGGGCGGCAGGGCGCTGGTCACTTTGGCGAACGACGGCAAGGTGAGCGCGTACGGCCGCGGTTCCCGGTTCGGGTTGATCCATGACGTCTTCGGGTTTCCGCCGGTGGACGAGGGGATTGTGTCCTCCACCCACGGGCAGAGCATTTCCTTTGAGTATATCCTGGAGAAGGACCCCGAGTACTTGTTCGTGATCGACCGGACCGCGGCCATTGCCGGCAAGTCGTCGGCTCAGGCCGTTGTCGAGAACGAGCTTGTTCGCATGACCCGGGCGTACCAGAACGGTCACATCGTTTATCTGGACCCCCAAATCTGGTACTTGGCCGGCGGTGGACTGGAGTCGGTGGCTCGGATGGTGGAGGAAGTCCACGCGGCATTGAAGTAGAGAGCCACCGGATGAGAGGACATGCTGGGGCAGCGGCGGGCAAGGGAGGGCTTGCCCGCCGTTGAATGTTCTTCCGTAACCTTCCGGGCGCTGACGGAAGGGGGCGGGGTCATGGCCGCAGCGCGGCCAACCGCGAACGACCGGATCGCAGGCGTCGACCTGGCACGGGCCCTGGCCTTCGTCGGGATGCTCATGGTGCACATCGGCCCGACATCCGGCCGCGGCCTGGCGGGGGCGTTGTACGCGCTTCCTCATGGCCGGGCGTCCGTCCTGTTCGTCCTCGTCGCGGGGATGGGGGTTTCCCTTCTGGCCCGCTCCGGGCTTCCGCCCTGGGCGGTGCGCCGCCGGCTGATCTGGCGGTCCCTGGTTTTGCTGCCTTTGGGGCTCGCTTTACAAGAACTGGACCACCCGGTCCTCGTGATCTTGCAAGAATACGCGGTCTTGTTTCTCCTGGGGGCGGTCACCTTTCGCCTGCCGGCCCGGTGGCTATTGTTTCTGTCGCTGCTTGCTGGCCTATTCGGCCCGGTCGCCTTTTTGGCCGGCCGCCTAGCCGATCCGGTGCGCTTCAGCCGTGCCGCGGTGTCGCTGTCCGACTCTCCGGGAGACATCGTCCACGGCTTGATATTGTCCGGCCCGTACCCGCTTGTGACGTGGGCGTGCCCGTTCCTTTTGGGAATGTGGCTGGCCCGCCACGACTTGCGCTCCCGTTCCGTGCGGGCCGCGATGGTAGGTTTGGGGGCCCTGGCGGCCGTTGGAACGGCGGGTCTTTCGCGCTGGCTGGTCGCAACCGTCTTTGGACCGGGCAGAGTATGGGGTTGGGCGCAGCTAGCGACTGACGGGCCCCACAGCCAGATGCCCCTGTGGTTGTTCGGATCCGCCGGGGCGGCCGCCATGGTGCTGGGACTCGCCCTGGTCGTGGCCGACGCGCTGGGCCGGCGCGCTTGGCCGATGGTCGCGGTCGGCCGCATGGCCTTGACGCTGTACGCCGGCCACCTCTTGCTTTTGCACTGGGCCGGCCCTGAGCTTCGAACCCCTTTTGTGGTGGAGGCGTTCATTGAGGTGATCGCCATCGTCCTTGTGAGTGTGTTGTTTTCGGTCGCCTGGCTGGCCCGGTATCCCCGGGGTCCCCTTGAAGCGGTGATCCGGTTGCCACAGTTTGCCAGCGAAGGGACCGGAGGTGCTAAAGGGGCCGATACGCCGTGACCCGGACCGAACATCCCCGGCGGTTGGATGCGGTGTTGGCCGAAGCGGGTCTTGGGAGTCGGCAGCAAGTCCGTCGCCTGATCCGCCAGGGCCGGGTGACGGTAAACGGCCGTCCTGAGCGGGATCCGGGTCGTCACGTGATGCCGGCTTCGGTGGAGATCGCGGTTGACGGTCGAACAGTCGAGCTTTTGGTCGGGCCCGTGACGCTCATGTTGTACAAGCCCCGGGGAGTCGTAACGGCCACCCGGGACGTTCGGCAGCCTACCGTTGTGGACGGGCTACCGCCGGCTTTGCGGCGCCGCTTGTTTCCAGCCGGCCGGTTGGATAAGGACACCGAAGGCCTCGTCATTTTGACCGACGATGGCGATCTGTGTCACCAGATCATCAGTCCCCGGCACGGGGTGGAAAAGGAGTACCATGTCGAGCTGGACGGTCCCGTTAACGACGGGCTGGCGGCCGAGTTCGCGGCCGGCGTTCGCCTAAGCGATGGGGAACGGGCGCGCCCTGCCCGGCTGATCGTTCTCCGCTCGGAGGCCCCGGCCGTCGCCCGGGTAGTGATTACCGAAGGTCGATACCATCAAGTTAAGCGGATGTTCGGCGCGTTCGGGCTTCGGGTGACGTACCTCTGCCGGCTCAGGATCGGTTCGCTGCAGCTCGACCCGACACTGTCGCCCGGTGACTACCGACCGCTGACCGCGCGGGAGATCGGCGCGCTCTTGGTCAATCCTGCGGCGGGCATTCTGCCGTCGGCCGGTTTGTCCCACCGAGGGCTTCCGGCGTCCCGCCCTCCGGATCATCAGCCTCCCGCGGCGGGTATGGGCCCATCGTTCGCCGGGGACCCTGATCCCACGCAAGCCCATTGATTTCCCGGACAAGGAGGTGCAGCGATGCTTGAACGGCAGGGAAGACCCGGCGGGGACTGTCGCGGCGCTGGGATGGGTGTCGACCTGGGATCTTCCCGCGAAAGGCCCGCCAACGCCCCCCGGAAACGGGGCCGGCTGACAATGCCGGCGCCGCCGGACCGCGGCGGTGCGGGACAACCGTTGGAGGACGTCTTCGGCCGCCGCCGGGAAAGAAGCGAGGAGGGCGATCCGAACTTCGATTACGACGATGTCTTGCAGCAGACGTTTCCCGCCAGCGACCCGCCCCCTCCGCGCTAGCCGGCCAGCTTGCCAGCTGAACACATAAAACGGGTCCGATTTACAGGCGGCCCCAACAGTGTTACAGTAAGGCTATACGGGAAGATAGACAGCCCTGGGGACGCTTCCCGGCGGCCTGTCGCCGCCGGCCACGGAAGCAGGAAGGGATAGGCGTGGTTGTGCCCGTGAGTCTCGTCGCCCTGGTAGGCGCCGTTGGCGCGGGGTTTGCCGGGGCGCTGTTGGGGCTTGGCGGTGGGATCTTCATCGTACCGTTCGCCACCTTGGTGCTGGGGTACGACGTGCATCACGCGATCGGCGCCAGCATTGTGTCGGTCATCGCCACGTCATGCGGGGCGGCGGCGACGTACGTTGCCGGCGACGTGGCCAACGTGCGCATCGGGTCCTTCCTCGAACTGGCGACCACCACCGGCGCGCTGGCGGGAGCCGTTCTGGCCAGCCGGGCTTCCAGCCGAGTGTTGACGCTCTTGTTTGCCGGTCTGTTGCTTTACTCGGCTTACACCATGTTCCGGGCTCGCCGGGCCGAGTTGCCGGAAGGCGTTCGCCCCCACCCGCTGGCGGAGCGCTTGAAACTGAACGGCTGCTACTACGACCGATCTTTGGGCCGGGACGTTTCCTACAACGTCGCCAACGTGCCGCACGGGTTCGGCGTGATGTGGGTGGCGGGCCTTACCTCCGGACTGCTGGGCATCGGCAGCGGGCTGCTCAAAGTGCTGGGTATGGACTTGTTCATGAAACTGCCCCTTAAGGTATCGACCGCAACGAGCAACCTCATGATCGGTGTCACCGCCGCGGCCAGCGCCGGATATTATTTCGCGCACGGCCTTATCGACCCGGCTTTGGCGGGTCCGGTGGCCATCGGTGTCTTCGGCGGCGCCCGCCTGGGCGCATGGGCCATGGCCCGCCTGCGCAGCCGGACGCTGCGCTTGATCTTCGTTCCCGTGCTCGTGTACGTGGCTGTGCAAATGCTCATGCGGGGGATGGGGGGATAGGGCGTGTCCAAGCGCTTGAACACTGTCCGTCCCCTGGCGGACGGCAGTGGCGATGCTTCGGCGCAGGCCGGGGAGACCTGTTTGCGGCGCAATGTGAGCCGGACTTTGGTGTGGGGGATGTCAGCCAGCGCGAGCCTTATCATCCTGGGCTGGATTCTGGCCGCCATCCAGGGAACAACGGGCTACCCGCCCGGCGAGTACCCCCGTTCCGCGGACGCCATCGCCCGCGGCCTTGCCTCCCTGAAGCCTGGCGCCGTTCAGGCGTTCGGCTTCCTGTTGCTCATCGGGACGCCTCTTGCGCGGGTGGCCGTTTCAAGTGCGATGTACTTCCGCATGCGGGAGCGGGCATTGGGTTGGATGAGCGTTGCCGTACTGCTTGTGCTCGCCGGCGGTCTTCTGCTTGGACAACTGGCTGAATGAAGCCCGCCCCGAAACGCGCGCCGAGCCGCGGCCGCCGGCTATTGAAGCGTTTGACACCAGCCGAGGCAGGCGCTACCTTTAAGGTAAGCCGGCGGGGAGGTGGTCCGCATGCTCGTGGACAGGTTCGGCCGGCAAGCCCGAAAGCTGCGCATCTCCGTCACGGATCGTTGTAATTTTCGCTGCATCTACTGCATGCCCGAAGACGCGGTATTTAAAGATCGGAACGAGTTGCTGACGTTTACCGAGATCGAACGGGTCACCCGGGTGGCCGTGAGCCTCGGCATCGAGACGGTGCGCCTCACTGGCGGCGAGCCTTTGGCCCGGCGGGACGTCGAGTACCTGGTCGAACTTCTCGCGAAGATCCCGGGCTTGCGGGCTGTCAACATGACGACGAACGGATATTTCCTGCCCGACAAGGCCGTCGCCTTAAAGGAAGCCGGCCTCAAGGGCGTCAACATCAGCCTGGACACACTGGACCGGGACCGGTTCGTGCTCCTCACGCGGCGGGATTACCTCCAGCGGGTTCTTGAAGGGATCGACGCCGCGCTGGCGGCCGGATTTGAGCCCGTGAAGCTCAATGCGGTCGTCATGCGGGGTTACAACGACGACGAGGTGGAACGGTTCGTCGAGTTCGCCCGCACCCGTCGCATTACGGTCCGGTTCATCGAATTCATGCCGCTGGACAATGGAAGCGTCTGGAACAACGACCTGGTCGTGCCAGCCCGGGAGATTTTGGCCCGGGCCCAGGCGGTGGCACCGCTTGAGCCCGTGCCGCACAGCCCCCATGACCCGGCTCGGCTTTACCGATTTCGGGACGGCCTTGGCGAGATCGGCGTCATCGCTTCGGTGACCGAGCCGTTTTGCCGCTATTGCGACCGGATTCGCCTGACCGCTGACGGCAAGTTGCGCAACTGCCTGTTCGGGCTGGACGAGTACGACGTCCGAGAGGTCATCCGTTCAGGCGGCTCCGATGAAGACATCGCCGCGGTGTTCCAGCAAGCGGTGGCCGACAAGTGGGCGGGACATTTGATCAATCGGGAAGGATTCGTCAAACCCCAGCGGACGATGCATGCGATCGGCGGCTAGAGCCGTCGTCCGGCAAACAGGGAGGCGAGAGTGTGTTCGGCCTGGGCGTGACCGAGCTGGTCATCATTCTGATATTGGCGCTGATCATATTCGGTCCCGGCAAGCTGCCCGAAGTGGGCCGGGCATTGGGCCGCTCGATTCGGGAATTCCGGGAAGCGGGCCGGGAAGTCAAGGACGCGGCCAAAAGCGTGACTGACGAGAAGAACGCATAAGCATCCTGGCGCGTGGGCAGACCTCCGTCAAGGAGGCTCCGCCGCTTCCGGATTCCGCGCGGCGGAGCCGGTTCGATCCGTGGTGCAGCGCCCGCGTTCGCTCAACGGATCCGGGGCTTCCCAAGGAGCGCCCGCAAGGTCATGACCTTGCCCCGGTGGTACTCCCGGTGGCCGAGGACGTAAATCAGCCCGTCGGCCAAAGTATTGTAGTTGGCCGTTCCTGTCGTCGGGCGTGCGAGGGCGCTGGCGTCTTCAATGAGCTCGATGAGCCGGCGACTGCCCCGGTGAAACTCCGTCAGCACGTCGGCCAGCGGCGGCAAGGGCCCCCGGCCGTCGGTGCCGATGGGAAACATCTTTTCGTAGTCGGCCGGCAAGTCGTGCTCAAGCCCAGCCCGGCGCATGAGCATCGCGTCGTAATAGGTGACGTGGCCCAGCTGCCAGACGATAGGCGCGAGGTTTTGGGGCCGGGCTTGTGCCTCTTCCGGCGTCACATCCGCAACGGCCTGGGCAAACCGCTCAGTGTTCAGTTCCCACTGCTTTTTCAGCATCTGTTGCCAGTCCGTGACCATGCCGCTCCTCCGCTCCTTTCGGCAGACGGATCTTGGCCGGTGAATGCCCGGCTCTGTCGCATGCCCGACACAGAGCCGGGCGTGTCGCCTGACTGGTTGCCGCGGATCCGTTCTCGGCTCCCCGGACGGGTTCCTCCCGGCGACCGGTGCCGGGTTGTTAGACCGCGTTAGGGCCTGCGGCCGCCGGCTTCCTTTCGTATTCTTGGTGCCTGCAAACTGGACCGGTTGGCCTTACGTGTGGCGGAAAAGGAGAGCCGCCAGCCGGCGACGAAACGCTCCACGAATGCGGGCGAGGGGAGGAGCCGGCAGGTACGGCCAGCGAGCCGTCCCCGGTTCTGGCGAGGAGAGAAGGGCAATGCAGGCTCGACGGTGGACGGCAGAGGACATCCCGGATCAGCGGGGACGGGTGGTCGTTATCACCGGTGGCAATCGGGGACTCGGGCTGGCAACGGCCAAGGCCCTGGCCGCCAAGAACGCCACCGTCGTCCTGGCCAGCCGCGATGTCCGCCGGGCGGAGCGGGCCCGTCAGGAGATCTTGGCCGCCGTGCCCTCCGCATCGGTGACGGTGATGGAACTGGACTTGGCCAGCTTGGCCGCAGTGCGCCGGTTCGCCGAACAGTTCCGAGAAGCCTTCCCGCGCCTCGATATCCTGATCAATAATGCCGGTGTGATGGGCTGGCCGCGCACCGAAACAGCCGACGGCTTCGAAGCCCATTTCGGCATTAACCACCTGGGCCACTTCGCGCTCACCGGGTTGCTGCTTGGCCGGCTGCTCGACACCCCGAAAAGCCGGGTGGTAACCGTGTCAAGCCAAATGGAGGCCGCCGCCAACCTCCGATTCGATGATCTCATGGGGGAACGCCGTTACAATCCCATGATTGCGTACAGCCGGAGCAAGTTGTGTAATCTTTTGTTCGCCTACGAGCTCGAGCGGCGGCTACGCCGCATTGGGTCGGAGACGATCAGCGTTGCGGCCCACCCGGGGACGGCCGCCACGGCCATTTTGGACTCGCTGAGGGCCCCGGGTGCCTCGCTGGCCATGCGGCTTCTGGCATGGGCAGCGGATGTCTTCGCCCAACCTCCGGAAATGGCAGCACTGCCGCAGCTGTTCGCCGCCACGGCGCCTCATGTTCGCGGCGGCGAGTACTATGGGCCGGGAGGGTTCTTCAACATGCGGGGCTATCCCCGCCGGGCGAGATCGTCCCGCCGGTCGTACGATGAGGGCATGGCCAGAAAGCTCTGGAACGTCTCCGCGGCCTTGACCGGGGTCCGGTTTGAGCGGCTGGAAACGCCGCCCCCGTCGGGCGGAGGCATACCGGCCGGAGAAGAGCAACCGGAGTCCGGTCCAGGGAGCGCAAACGGGTGAGTTCTCGTCATCTCGTCCTGATTTTGCTCGTTGTCGTTGTCTGGGGGGCCAACTTTACGGTCATCAAGGTCGGCCTGGCCGACGTTCCGCCCATGTTGCTGGCGGCGCTGCGGTTCGCCGTCGTGGCATTCCCGGCGGTGTTTGTGGTTCCCCGCCCGAACGTTCCCGGGAAGTACTGGATCGCGTACGGTCTCGCCGTTGGGGTCGGCCAGTTCGGCGCCTTGTTCTACGCGATGGACATGGGCGTTCCCGCCGGCGTCGCCTCGGTGGTCATGCAATCGCAGGCGTTCTTTACGATCCCTTTGGCCGCGCTGTGGCTCAACGAACGGGTTTTGCCGGTTCAGCTGACTGGAATGGCGGTGGCCGCTTTGGGACTGTCGGTCATCGGCTCGGATTCGGGCCACCCGGCGACTCTCGATATCCCGGTCGCGGGGCTTTTCTTGTGCCTGGCCGGGGCCGCGTGTTGGGGTGTGGCCAATATCGTCGTGCGGCTGGCCTCCGCCTCCGCGGCGTCGCGCGGCGACCGGTTGGATATGCTGGGCTTGATCGTCTGGTCCAGCCTCGTGCCGCCGGTGCCTCTGCTGGGCTTGGCGCTTCTTCTCCACGGCTCGGACGGGATCATGAACGCTTTGGAAGGGTTCGGCTGGCGGGCGGTCCTGGCCGTTGGATTTCTGGCATTTGGCGCCACACTGTTTGGTTTTGGGGTGTGGAGCAAGTTGCTGTCCATGTATCCGGCCAGCCGGGTGGCCCCGTTTTCGCTTTTGGTGCCGGTTACCGGGGTGCTGACCGCCCGCATCGCTTTGGGGGAGCAGCTGACGAGGGGTCAATGGTTCGGTTCCGCGTTGGTCGTGCTGGGCTTGATCATCGCCACCAGCAGCCTCGCCCGCCGGCCTGGCGCCCGGCGTCCGGCGCTGGCTGTGAGCGGAGCGCGGGCATCCGCCCGTCGCTAACGGCGAATGGGCCGCATGGCGGTCATGCGGCGGGTGCGTGACCCCGTTGCGGGGCTAGCCCGGACCTGTGGGAACTGCCGCAGCAATTCCTGCGAAACGCGGGATCACAGCGCGAAAGGCGATGCGATACAGTGGAGCTCATTGCCGCCCGACTTGGAGCCGGGCCGGGCTTGGCGGTAAGCCCGGCCCGGGCGCCTGGTTTCTGTCAGGCGGGCGCGGCGCATTGATCGACCAGGTCATCGAGCCGCAACTGGGGAACGATCTTTCGCGACTCGCAGGTTGAACGAAGCGGGAGGCGATGGCGGTGCACAACTTACCCCGGGTGATGGTCTTCGGGCTGGGCGGGACGATCGCCATGGCGCGCGGCCAGGACGGGACCGGTGCCATCCCGCAGCTCAGTGCGGAAATGCTTTTGGCCGCGGTTCCCCAGGTGTCCCTCTGGGCGCGGGTCGAGGCCTGTTCGTTCCGCAACGTGCCCAGCCCTCACCTGACTTTGGACGATGTCGCGGAACTCGCCCGGGCCATCGACCAGGCATCTTTGAACGGCTTTGACGGCATCGTCGTCACCCAGGGGACGGATGCCATTGAAGAAACCGCGTTCGCGCTGGATCTCTTGGTGCAAAGCGATGTTCCGGTGGCGGTGACCGGCGCGATGCGGCATTCCGAACTGCCGGGCGCCGACGGGCCCGCGAACCTTCTCGCCGCGGTGCAGGTGGCTGCGAGTCCCCTCTCGCGCGACATTGGGACGGTGGTCGTGTTCCAGGACGAAATCCATGCGGCCCGGTTCGTGAGGAAGGTTCACACGACGAGCCTTGGGGCCTTTCGGTCGCCTTCAGCCGGCCCCATCGGATACGTCACCGAGGGCCGGGTCCGAATGTTCGCCCGTCCGGGCCGCCGGGTCCGGGTCGACCTTGCGCCGGGCAAGCCCGATGTGCCTGTGGCCCTTGTCACAGCAGCCCTGGGCGACGACGGCCGGTTCCTGGACGCCCTGCCGGATCTCGGTTACGGCGGCGTCGTGGTGGAGGGCTTCGGGGCGGGCCATACGAGTCCGACTGTGGCTGAGAGACTCGGCCGCTTGGCGCAGGTCATGCCCGTCGTGCTCGCTTCCCGCACCGGCGCGGGCGAGGTGTTGCGCGGGACGTACGGGTATACGGGTTCCGAGTCGGATTTGCTTCGTCGCGGTTTGATTCCCGCCGGAATCTTGGACGGGCCGAAGGCTCGCATTCTGCTGGCCTGCCTGTTGCGAGCGGGGGTTCCCCGGAACAATCTGGTCAATGCGTACGAGGCATTCCTGGACTGGTCGCCGCGGACTGGTGCTTCGCTGAGGTGACGGCGGGGGTGGGCGTGATGGCTCGCGGGCAGGCGCGCGGTCGAGGCGGGCGTCCCGAATGGGCCACGGCGTTTGGGGACCGGACCGTCGTTCACGTGGACATGGACGCCTTCTTCGCCCAAGTGGAAGTTATGGACAATCCCGCCTACCGGGGGTTGCCGCTCATCGTGGGCGGGAAGCGGGACAGCCCCCGGGGTGTGGTGGCCACTTGTTCCTATGAAGCTCGGGCATTCGGTGTCCGATCAGCCATGCCGATCCGGCAGGCGGTCAAGCTTTGCCCTCAAGCCGTTTTCGTTCAGCCCCGCATGGCGCGCTATGAGGAAGTGAGCCGGCGCATCCGGGAGGTGTTGTTCAGCTTCAGTCCGACGGTGGAGCCCATTTCCATCGACGAAGCGTTCCTCGACATGACGGGCTGCGAGCACCCGTACCGGGATGCCCAGGAGATTGGTCGGCGGCTCAAGCAGCGCATCCGGAAAGCCACCGGGCTGATCGCCTCGGTGGGCATCGCCCCCAACAAATTTGTGGCCAAGCTTGCTTCCGATCAAGGCAAACCCGACGGGTTGATGGTGGTGAGCGCCCGGGAGATGGACCGATTTTTGTTGCCGCTGCCCATTACGGCGGTATGGGGCGTTGGTCCGAAAACCGCTGCCCGGCTTATGCGGGCAGGCATGAGGACTGTTGCCGATGTGCGCAGCCGACCGGTAGAGTCCCTTTGCCGGCTGTTGGGCGAAACAGTTGGCCGGCACGTGTACGAGCTATGTTTGGGACAGGACCGGAGGCCGGTGCAACAACCCGACAATGCCAAGTCCATCGGACGGGAGACTACTTTCTCCGAAGACATAGCCGACGGGCCTGAGTTGCGGGCCCACCTGGCACGCCTTTGCGCTGACGTTGGCGCGCGCTTGCGCCGGTCGGGGATGACAGCCCGAACCGTTACGCTGAAAATTCGCTTTCCCAACTTCGAGACGCACACCCGGAGCCGAACGGCCGCGGTGCCATTTCGGGACGATGAACGGCTGTTCACGGAAGCTAACCAGCTACTGGACAGTCTCGAAGCTGGTCCGCTGCGCCTTTTGGGCGTGTACGTGTCCCACCTTGCGCCGGATCGGCAGACGTCGCTTTTCCCCCAGCGGGCCGAGCGGCTGGCTGAGGTGATGGACGCCATCCGCCAGCGCTATGGTCCCGGAGCCATTCACTGGGGCCGAGAAATTTCATCCCGCACGACGACCGGCCGGTCATGACCATGTTGGTGTGCAATTCAACAGGAGGATGACGTCCAACCGGGTAAGCTTGCGGCGCAGGTAATATCTCACGCAATACCGCCGCGCCCGTCTCCTGGGTCTGTCTCGAAGACGGCGGCCGAAGGAGAAAAGCCGGTGAACCCTTCGCGCGCCATCGCGTATCCCTGGGAGCGTGGAAAAGTTCCGGCAAGGCGAAGCGCCCCCCCCCCCAAAAACCGCGGGGGGGGGCGCGGGGGGGGGGGGGGGGGCCCCCGCGGGGCGGGGCCGGGCCATTGTGCGG
>JACDOI010000055.1 GCA_017656145.1 Bacillota bacterium
CCCCCCCCCCGGGGGTTGGGGGGGGGGGGGGGGGGGGGGGGGGGGGGGGGGGGGGGGCCCGGGCCGGGGCCCCCCCCCCCGCCGCCCGCGCCCCGTTCCAGCACGTTCGGCAACTGCCGCACGTGCTGGTAGACCGCTTCCGACTGCCGCAAGCCCCGGGAACCGGCGGGGACGACAAGGCGGGCCCGTTCCTCCCGGATGAGGGTACCGTCCAACGCCAGGACGGCCACGGATGTCGTGTAAGCGCTCGTGTCGATGCCGAGGACGGTCTCGCCGGCGCGGCCAGCCGCCCCGGACTTGGCGACCGTTACGTCCATCACAGCCCGGTCAGCCCTTTAAGGACGCCCGCGCCCGGACGATTTCGCCCAAGATGCCGTTGACGAACTTACCGGACTCCGCGTCCCCGTACCGTTTGGCCAGCTCCACCGCTTCGTTGACCGTGACGCTCTCCGGAATGTCGTCGCGGTATTGGATTTCGTACAGCGCCATGCGCAAAATGTTCCGGTCGATGGTGGCCATCCGGTCGATGGTCCAACCCACCGCTTGGCGGGAGATGAGCCGGTCGCACTCTTCTAGGTGGGCCAAGGTTCCAGCTGCCAGGTCGCGGGCAAACTGCGCGTCTTTGGGCGGGAGGGCCGTTTCGGCCAAAAGATACTCCAGGATGCGATCGAGCTTGATCCGGCCCAAGTCGACGGCGAACAGCGCCTTGAGGGCCAACTCCCGGGCAAGCCGGCGGCTCATCGGCCCCACCCTTCAGCGCTTGCGTCCCACAACCCGTTCATACAACCGATCCCAACCTTCCCGGTCCAGCAGCGAACCGGCCCACAGGCCTGCCATGACGAACAAGCAGACGAGCAGGGCCCGCCACAGACCGAACTGCAACGTGAGCCACCCCAGGATGAGACCGATCAGCCCTCCCACGATCTTACCCCGGTGGACCATCAGGATCTCGCCGAGCTTTTCCCAGTTCATCTCGTTGGACCCTGCCCTTCACTCCACCCGGGTCCGGGCCTCGCGAGCCACGCCGCGCACGTCCACGCCTACCCGGGCCACCGGCAGGCCGACGGTCTGTCGAACGTACTCCTCTACCCGCTCCTGGACGGCCTGAGTCACCTCGGGCATCGACGTGTCCGGGACGACCGAAAGCGACATGTCGACGGACAGCGCCTCGCCGTCAATCTTCACCCGGGCGTCCACTTCCGAGATGCCCTTCACCTGCCGCGCCGCCCTGTAAACCAAAGATTCCACCGCCCGCAGCGAAATGGTCACATCGCCCAAACGGGTCGACTGCCGCAGCCGCTGCGGCTCAGCCTCCCGGTGCCACGCCTGCCCAGCCACATACACCCCCAGACCGACCATCAGCAAGGCGACGAGCCCGGCCTGGAGCCGGAGGGGACCCTGCACCGCGTCGATGAGGTCCAAAAGCCACGGGGTGCCGTTCCATCCTCTCACCAGCATCCGCCCCGCGACTCCTGCCATTCCCGCCACCGCTGCGGCCAGCGTGGCTGCGAGCCGCTCGAGCAGGCTCATGGGCTACCGGACCCTCGATTCCTCAGGCTTTTCTTCCTGCTGCTGCTGGAGGAAGTTGACGCCCTGGACGTGGACGTTGACCTCGACCACTTGCAGTCCGGTCATGCTCTCGATGGCCCGCTTGACGTTTTCCTGGATCTTCCAGGCCACCTCGGGAATGTGCACACCGTAGTCGACCACGATGAACAGGTCCACCGCGGCCTGTTCCTCGCCAACTTCTACCTTGACGCCTTTGGACAAGTTTTTGCGCCCAAGCATCTCGGCGATGCCGCCCGCGATGCCACCGCTCATGCCGGCGACCCCTTCCACCTCGGTGGCCGCGAGCCCGGCGATGATGGCCACCACCTCGTTCGCGATGCGCAGCACGCCCAGTTCGTTCCGCTTCTCTTCCGTCATGTTGCTGGACACCTCCAGCCGTTGTTAGGCCGACAGAAGCCGACGCCGTTCGATGAAGTCCGTGGACAGCCGGCCTTGCTGAAACTCCTCGTCATCCAGCACCCGCAGGTGAAACGCGACGTTGGTCTTGATGCCTTCGACGACCAGTTCCCGCAGGGCCGCCCGGGCCCGGGCGATGGCTTCGCCGCGGTCTTTTCCGTGGACGATGAGCTTGGCGAACATCGGGTCGTAAAACGGCGGGATAACGGATCCGCTATACGCTCCCGAGTCAAACCGGACCCCCGGCCCGCCCGGGGGGTGAAGGAGAGTGATGCGGCCCGGGGAAGGCATGAAATTGCGCTCCGGATCCTCCGCGTTGATGCGGAACTCGATCGCGTGCCCTCTCCAGACGATGTCCTCCTGGCGCCACGCCAACGGCTTGCCCATGGCGATGAGGATCTGCTCCTTCACCAGATCTACGCCGGTGACCGCCTCGGTCACCGGGTGTTCGACCTGGATGCGGGTGTTCATCTCCAGGAAGTAGAAGTTTCCCGACCCGTCCACCAGAAATTCCACGGTGCCCGCGTTCGCGTACCCCACAGCGGCCGCGGCCCGGATGGCCGCCTCGCCCATTTTCTCCCGCAGCGTGGGCGTCACCGCGGGCGACAGCGCCTCCTCCACCAGCTTTTGATGGCGACGCTGAATGGAGCATTCCCGTTCGCCCAAGTGGATCACATTGCCGAACTCGTCGGCCAACACTTGGATCTCAATGTGCCGGGGCTGCTCCAAAAGCTTTTCCAGGTACACGTGGGGACTGCCGAAAGCGCTTTCGGCCTCGCTGCGCGAAAGCACCAGTGCCTTGCCGAGCTCCGCCCGGTCCCGAGCGATCCGCATGCCCTTGCCGCCGCCGCCGGCAGCGGCCTTGATGAGCACGGGAAATCCGATCTCCTCCGCGGCCTCGACGGCTTCCTCTTCGGTGGATACAGGGCCGGGAGTTCCGGGCAAGACGGGCACTCCAGCCTTGCGGACCGTTTCCCGGGCTGCGGCCTTGTCGCCCATCTGTTCGATGCTGTGGGGCGCCGGGCCGATGAATTTGATGCCGTGGGTTTCGCAGATCTCCGCGAAATGGGCTTGCTCCGACAAGTACCCGTACCCCGGGTGGATCGCGTCTACGCCGGCCAAGATCGCGGCGCTCATGATGTTCGGAATGTTTAGATAGCTACGAGCCGACGGCCCCGGCCCTACGCAGTACGCCTCATCCGCAAGCCGCACATGCAGCGCGTCCCGGTCGGCCTCGGAGTATATGGCCACCGTCGACAGGCCCAGCTCCCGGCAGGCGCGGATGATCCGGCAGGCGATCTCCCCCCGGTTCGCGATCAGCACTTTCTCGAACACAAAGCTTGTCCTCCTGCCAGCCGGCTTCGAGCGTCGCCAGCAACTTAGAGCTTTTCCAGCACGAACAAGGGCTGCCCGTATTCGACCGGCTGCGCGTTTTCCACCAAAATCTGCGCCACCCGGCCCCGCACTTCGGACTCGATCTCGTTCATGAGCTTCATCGCCTCGATGATGCAAAGCGGCTGGCCCGCTTCGACCACGTCCCCGACCTTGACGTAGGGCTCCGCATCAGGTGCGGGGGCCCGATAAAACGTCCCGACCATCGGAGCGGTGATCTGGATGAACCGGTCGTCGTCGTGGGACGTTGGCCCTGATTCGGCCGGTGCTTCATGAGCAACCGCCTTTGGGGCTTCCGCGGGCTGGGCTGCCGGCACGGGCCTCGGCGCAGCGCTGAACTTGCGCAAAGCGACCTTGAAATCGTCGATCTCCAGCTCAAACTCGGCAATATCGCTGGCGGATACAAGTTCGATCAATTCCTTGATCCGGTCGAGGTCCAAAGGCCCTGCCTCCTTGGAAGTCCTTCCTAGTTATATTACCTTCCGGCCCAGGCCGCGTCAACGATGGCGATGGCCTCTCGCCGGACGCCGGAAAGCCCGCTGACCAGCTCCCCGATGCGGGCCGCCTGCCCGGCGTCCAGCACCGCATCGACTACCACGTGGGCGCCGGACTCGCCCAAGACGACGACTCCGGAAATCCCTTGGGCCAAAAGGAGCTGCTCGATCTCCCGTTCGAGGCCCTCCCGCTCCCACAACGCCAAAAGTTCCTCCTGGGCTGCCCGCTGGCGGTCCTCGCCGGCATCGGGGTCGTTGACGACGGCCTGCAGCAACTCCGCGCGCCGGGCCCGCATCCGTTCCCGCTCAAGACGATACGCATCCAGGGCCGCCAGCCGTTGCGGGCCGGATCCGAGCGCCCCGGAGGAATTCACCGGTTCCACCCGGACTACCGCGGGAACCGCGGTCCCGTCCTCAGCTACCGTCTTCTGCTGGGTTCGGAGAGCCCAAGACGCGGCCAGAGCCACTGCCAGGGCCAGTAGCCCGGCCAGCACCCACTCCGGCCGGGAAAAGGCGAGGAATACCACCCGCCCCTTTTTCTGGCGGGACGCGCGTTCATACGAACCCATCCCCCAATCCCTCCTCCAGTCCTGTCGGAGTTCCCGCGAGGTTGCCGCACGTTTTCGCCACCAACCGCTCAGGCAGCTTCAGCAGCCAGGCCGCGGCCGTCATCAAGGTCCTTCGGCCAGCACGTACACCCGGTGGGCCGGCAGTCCGAGCAGAGTCGCCACCGCGCGATGGATGTCCAGACGCAACCGGCTGCTTGCTCCGGGAACGACGACCACCACCCCCTGAATCCGGGGCATGCGCTCCATCACGACGACCGGGCGCTCGTCCCGCCCCTGCTCGGTGCGGATCAGGACCGGCTGACTGGTCGAGCGCTCCTCGACGACGACTCCTCCGTCGCCATCCTCCCGGGACCTGTCCCCACGCCGTTCCCGGGTCCGCTGTTCCGCCAGCACTTGCTCCGCACCGGCCTCCAAGGTAATGCTGACGATCACCCGGTCAACGCCCGGCAACCCGAGCAGCGTTTCCCGCACCCGGTTTTCAAGCCCGCGGGCGTACGCATCGTGCGGCGGGGCGGCAGGCGCGGAGGCGGGCATCGCGGGCTGGGCGGCGGTCCCCATCGCATCGCCCTGCCCGGGATGACGGGAACCGAGGTTCATCAAGACGACACCAACGGCTAGGAGAATGATGAGGTAGCGAGCCAACTGGCCCTGGCTTTCGTTTAAACCGAACAGGCGCCGTCCCGGCCCTTCCTCGCCAAACCACCGGGTCCACGATTCTTTCAAGCTCGCCACGGGATTGCGCCCCCCCTCGCTCACTGGAGCGGCCCCGGCTCCCCAACCGTTACCCCTACGTCGATCTGGCCGGGAGACATGCCGAAAAACTGGGCCACAACCCGGCGAATCCGGTCCGGGTCCGGGCGCGGATCGCCCGGACCCGCGTTCACCCGGAGACGGATCCGGCCGGGCGAGCCGTCGGGCTCCCACTCCACCGAGGCCTCAGCCGGAAAATCCCCGGCAGCCAGCGCGGCGACGCTCGCCACTTGGTCCGCGAACCGGCTGCGAGCGCTTCGGGTCAGCTGCGCTTGGGCCGTTTGAGCAATGGACAACCCGCGCTCGATATACGGGTACGGGTCGGCCGCAGCAAGCGGCGTCTCCAGAAACAGATGCCGTTGCAAGTCGTAATCGAGGCGAAACAGTTCAAGCACCGGCCCAAGCACGCCGGCGACAATCACCAGGCCCATCACCATGCGGGCATAGCCTTTGAGCCCTGACTCCGGCAAGAGCAACTGGGCGACGCTTACGAAAAACACAAGCGCAATCAGGTTGCGGGCCACATCGGACAGCCACTGCACCGCTTGAACCACCGCCTTACCGGACGACCGCCGCCAAATTGCCGACGCCGACGACAACGGTGATGGCCACAAAAAACATCAATGCCGCCGTCATCACCGATGCCAAAAGAACCGTCAACGTGTCGGCCATCGTTCCCAGCGCCTCCACCAGGCGAGGGTCGCTGACCGGCTGAACCAACGCCGTAGCCATCCGGTAGATGACGACCAGCGCCAGGACTTTGAGCATGGGAAACGCGACCATCACCAACATGGCCACCATACCGAAGACGCCCACCGCATTCTTGACCAAAAGCGAACCGCCCACCACCACCTCGACCGCATCGGCCATCATTCCCCCGATTACGGGGATGAACGCCCCCGCCAAAAACTTGCTCGCCCGCAAGGCGACGCCGTCGGCCACGGGCGCGATCGCACCGCGGATGACCATCACGCCCAGAAACAAGGTGAACGCCAGTCCCAACGCAGTGATCGCCCCGTGCCGGAACAAACCTGCGAGTTTTGACAACGAAAACTCCTTGATCAGATGGCCCGCGACGCCCAGCACTGCGGCGAGAAAAAGCAACGGGAACACGACCCGGTCGATCAGGTTGACGACAAGAGTGACCACGGTGACCAAGAGCGGGTGGAACAAGGCGGCGCTCGACACCGCCCCCACCGCAGCCAGCATGGTGGCCAAAAGCGGCAGCAGCGCGAACATGAAGCTCGCCATCGCGTCCAACGTCTCACGCCCGATGCCGGCCGCGATGGAAAAGCTTTGCAAGCCCAAGTAAATCACCACCGCGTATGCTGCAAGAAAACCAACGTCCGGCGCGCCCCGGGAAAGCGATCCCGCCAAGTTTTGCAAGACCGCGCACAACACTGCGAGGATGATCAATTGCCCCAGCAGGCGGGACTGAACGACCAACTCGCCGATGAGGTAATAGAGCATGTCTTGCGCCAGGCGGACCGGATCCAGCGCCATCCCCCGCTCAGGCTCGAAGATGAGCTCCCGCAGGCTCCGCACCGGCAACTGCCGTCGAACGTCTTCATTGAGGCTTTCCAACACCGCTTCCAGCTCGCTCATGTCCAAAAGGCGAAGTTGTTCCTCGACAGCGTCGCGCACCGGATCGCTTGCTGCCTGTCCCGCGGCCGGATTGGCGGCCGCAAGCAGGACGATCGCGGCCGCCGCCAAGCCCCGCCAGCCCAATATTCCCATCCCCCGCACCACCGATCCGGCCGGCCTAGGGCAACAGGGCCAGCAGCGAGTCGAGGATGCCCGCAAGCACCGGCAAGGCCAGCAGTAAGATGATGACCTTGCCGGCTAGCTCGATGGCCCCGGCCATGGCTTCCTCCTTGGAATCCTTGCAGATCTGGGCGCCGAAGGCGGTCAAGTACGCCACGCCCACCACCCTCAAGGCGATGTCGAGGTAGACCGCGTTGACCTCGGCCCGGCGCCCTAGCTCCACGAACACATCCAGCACCCGCCCCAGGAAGGGGACGACCAACAAAAACACGCCCACCACGTAGGCAGCGACCAGCTGAACCGCCAAAGACGGGTAGCGCTCCCGCAAAAACGCGAGCAGCACCGTCAAAACAAGCCCCGCGCCCACGACCCGCGCGATCTCCGGCACCCGTTCCCCTCCTCACCACCAGCGGAAGACGGTTTCCACGTCCCGGAAGAGCTGGGCGATGAGCTGGATGAGCCACAGCAAAACGATGACGACCCCCGCCAGGCTCAGCATCTGCGCTTGTTCCTGGCGGCCTGCCTGGGCGAGGAAGATGTTGAGGATGGCGATGATGATTCCTAACCCGGCAATCTGATAAATCATGGTGATGTCCACCCTCACGCCCCCCTCGCTCAATAGAACAGGAGCACCATCAGCCCGCCAGCGCACAGGCCCAGGTACCGCCAGAGACGGGACTGGACGTGCGCTTCCGCCTCCGCCCGCGCATGAAGCCTGCCCAGGCGGGTAAGGGTGAGCCGCAAGTGCTTTTCTTGGTCCGCGGCACCGGTCTGGCCCAGATACGGGCCGAGGTCGAGGAGCACCGCCTCGTCCTCCCGGGCCAGACACCATCGGGAGCGTTGGGCCCGCACCGCCGCCGCCCACGCCTCCGCCGTCGGGACACCGCTGGGACCGGCGATCTCCCCGGCAGCCCGCTCCAGAAAGCCGTCGACCGGGGGCGGAGAGTGCCGGGACACTTTGAGCAACGCCTCGGGCAAGGGCGTGGCGGCATACCCGATCTCCGTAGCCAGCATGCTGAAAGCGGTCTCGAGCTCGCCAAGCACCCGGATTCGTTCTGTTCGGGCCCGGGCCACAAGAGCCCCGAACATTCCACAAGCCGCAAGCACCAGCGCAGCACCGAACAGGCGCCACACCGCCGTTCACCTCTTGTCCACTCAGGACATACATACGGCCGCAAGGGAGGGCTTATTCCCGAAATGCCGGCCCGAGCGCGGGTCTGTGACCCGTTCCAGGGTGCCGGGACCCCGCCGGCGGCTGAGCACTACGACCCGCTCAATTGCTCCGGCTCCCGCCAGCTCCTTGAGCGCCGGGCGCGATGCCGCCTCGGCCCAGCTCGCCCCGTGGGCCGAGGCGATGACGCTCACCCCAGCGTTTAGCGCTTCCATGATGGCGGGCCCGTCCTCCGGGCGGCCGATCTCGTCGGTAATGAGCACCTGGGGAGACATGGCCCGCAGGACGTGAAAAATACCAGCGGCCTTTGGGCAACGATCGCTTATGTCCGTGCGAGGCCCAACGTCGTGCTGGGGCACGCCGCGGTGGCACGCGGCGATCTCCGATCGCTCGTCGACAATGGCCACGTTCAGACCGCCAAGGCCCAGGGCGGGCACGCCCCGGCTGATCTGCCGGGCCAGATCCCGCAGCAAGGTTGTCTTCCCGCACCCCGGCGGGGACACTACAAGGGTGTGGCACACTCGTCCCCGGGAAATGAGGTAAGGCAACACGGGGTCGGCCACGCCGGGCAGTTCCCGGGCAATCCGCAGGTTGAAATGGGCCACATGCTTGAGGGTGCGCACCCCCTGCCCGTCCACTACCGCTTCGCCGCAAAACCCGACCCTGTGGCCGCCCGGAAGCGTCACATACCCTTGGCGAAACTCCTCTTCCAGGGCGTATACGGATGAGCGGCTGATGAACTGGAGGAACTGGGCCCCTTCGTCGGCACCGAACGTGAACGCTCCAGCCGGGTCCCGGGTGATTCCCTTGGGGCCCAAGAACCAGTGATCATCACCCGCCAAAACGATCATCACCGGCCGGCTAACCCGCAGCCGGATCTCGGTCACCCGCTCCCGCACCTCCGCCGGAAGGGCCGAAAACAGCGGCCTGAGCCGGGGAGGCATGACGGCCACGATCTCCTGCTCGAATCGGTCTTGTCCGGTCACGGTCGTTCCCCCTTGGCCAATCGTATGAGACCGGGGGACAGGCCATGACAAAAAAACATGCGCCCGGCTACTGCCGGGCGCACCGGTTGATCCGCCAGCAACGGTTAAGACCGCGGCGGCGCTGCGGGCGCCTATTCCGAAAGACGGGCCGCTTCAGGACGCAGACGACTCCTCTCCTTGATCGGACGCCTGGCGGCCGTTGTCGCCGCTTGTGTAAATCGTCTGGCCGCATTCGGGGCAGGCGACCTCCACGTCGTTGTCGTAGAGGAAGTCCTCCTCGAAGTACACCGTCTCCTTGCAGTTGGGACATTCCATCTCGACGAAATTGCCATCGTCGTCCTCATCGTCGTCGTCCGGGCCATCGTCGTGCTCGTGGCCGAACACTTCTTCCTCCAGCTCACCCAAGTCCGCGTCGATGGCCTCCAGGTACTCTTCGACCTCTTCCTGGCCGACCTCGAGTTCATCGATGTGGTCGGCCACGTCGTCGAAGATCTCGAGCATCTTCTCCCACACAGTCCGGGCTTGGGCATCCTTCCCCCAGAAGTCCGAGCCTTCGATGAGCCCGCGCAAGTAGGCGATCTTTTCCTTTACCGTCGCCACAGGGCCTCCACTCCCTTCGCGCCGCTTACCGGCTGGTATAGTCTCTCCCGGGCGGGTGCCCGGCTTTCACCTTCGGGCCTGTACCGGCCTCTTCCGTCCGAACACCGGGGCCGCCCGGCACGGACCTACGCCCGCGATAAATATTCGCCCGTGCGGGTGTCGACTTTGACCGTGTCTCCCTCGTTCACAAACAGCGGCACCTGCACGACAAGACCCGTCTCCAGGGTGGCGGGCTTGGTGGCTCCTTGCGCGGTGTCGCCCTTAAAGCCGGGCTCGGTATGAACGACCTGCAGCTCCACTGCGGTGGGCAGCTCGACGCCGATAGCCTGTCCTTCAAAGAACTGGATGAGGATGTTCATGTTTTCCTTGAGAAAGTCGGGAGCGTTGCCCAGTTGTTCCCGGGTGAGCGTCACTTGGTCGTACGTCTTCGTGTCCATGAAGACGTATTCGTCACCGGTGCTGTACAGATACTGCATCTCGCGGGTTTCCACATGGGCCCGCTCGATTTTCTCCCCTGCCCGAAACGTTCGCTCCATGACGGCCCCCGTTCGAACGTTGCGCAGCGTGGTGCGCACAAAGGCCGCCCCTTTGCCCGGCTTGACGTGCAGGAAGTCGACGACGCTGAACACCTCGCCGTCGAGCTGTACAGTAAGACCCTTTCGCAAATCGTTGACGGAAATCAAAGCCACGACCTCCCTGTGCCCGGCACCGCCGGCTCAAACCGGCAAGCACAACAACTCCTTGGGTGACTTCGTCAGCACCCGACAGCCGTCCTCTGTGACCGTTACCAGATCCTCGATCCGGACGCCGCCAAAGCCCGGCAAATAAACACCGGGTTCGACGCTGGTCACCATGCCCGGCTCAAGCACCGTCTCGCTGCGGGCCGACAGCCGAGGAATCTCTTCATGCACCTCAAGGCCGATACCGTGACCAAGACCGTGACCGAAGGCGTCCCCATACCCGGCCTCGGCGATGACGCGGCGGGCCTCCGCGTCCACCTCTCGGCCGGTGCGCCCCGGGCGGACGGCCGAAATCCCGGCCTGCTGGGCCGTAAGGACCAGCTCGTACAGTTCCCGGTCCCGCTGGGCCGGGTTGCCCAAAAAGACGGTGCGCGTCATATCCGAACAATAGCCTTGCCAAACGCAGCCGAAATCCAGCGTAACGAATTCGCCGGCTGCTAAAGGCCGTTCCGACGGCCGCGCGTGGGGCATGGCGCCGTTGGGCCCTGAGGCGACGATGGGCGGGAAGGCCAGAGATTCGGCCCCGTGCTCCCGCATGAACGCCTCGATCCACCAGGCGACCTCCCGTTCGGTGACGCCAGGCCTAAGGTGCGAGACTACATGGTCAAAGCACCGGTCCGCGATGTCGATCGCCTTTTGGATCAGCTCCAGCTCCTCCGGTTCTTTCACCGCCCGCAGCTTCTCAACGATTCCCCGGACGGGCTCCCACCGAACGCCGGCCGCTTCCCGGAGTTTATCCATTTGAGCGACTGTGACGTGCTCGGCCTCAAACGCCACAGGACCTGTCCCGACAGTTCGCAGCCGTTCTCCGAGAGCCGCGTATAGGTCGTCGTACTGGACGACGGTGAACGCCGGCGCCTGGCGGCCCGCCTGCTCCACGTAGCGAAAGTCGGTGAACAATAGCGCCTCGCCGGCGGTGATCAGCAGTGCCCCCGCGCTGCCGGTGAAACCGCTCAAATACCGGCGATTGCCGGGACTGGTGACCAAAAGCCCCTCAAGGCCCGCTTCCTTCAAGGCCGCCCGCAATTTGTCAACCCGTGCCTGCATGCCGCCTCACTCGCTCCCCCCGGAGGCCGGCCGGCGCACCCGGGCCACCGCAGCCCGCAGACCCAACAAGTAGCTGTCCGGCCCAAAGCCGGAGATCTGCCCGATGCACACCCCGGCCGTCACCGACACCCGACGGAACTCCTCCCGGGCGTGGATGTTGGACATATGCACTTCTACAGCCGGCAAGCCGACGGCCGCGATCGCGTCCCTCAGCGCGTAGCTGTAATGGGTCAGGGCGCCCGGGTTGATGACGAGCGCATGGGCCCACTCCCGGGCTTGGTGAATCGCATCGATGATCTCGCCCTCGTGGTTGGACTGGAGGGCCCGGATCTCTACCCCCAGCTCACTAGCCAGCTCCGCCAGGCGGCGGTCGATCTCGGCGAGCGTCACAGTGCCGTACACGCCCGGCTCCCGCCGGCCAAGGGCGTTGAGGTTGGGGCCGTGCACCACCAGTACCCGCACGGGCGAACCCATTACAGCGCTCTCTGTTCCGCCAGCGCCTCCAAAATCCACCGGCCGTCCACCTCCTCCACCTCGGCGCAGCCCAGCCCCCGCAGCAAGACGAACCGTTGTCGCCCGCCAAGAACCTTTTTGTCCCGGGCCATCACCTGCAACAGCTGCTCCGGCGCCACCGCGGGGGGCACGGTGGGCAGCCCAGCCCGCCGCAAGAGTGCGACAATCCTCTCGGTCTCGGCCCGGGAAATTCTCCCCAGGCGCTCCGATACCAGGGCCGCGGTCACCATACCGATCGCAACGGCCTCGCCGTGCAGCCACGTCCGGTAACCGCCTAAGGCTTCCAACCCGTGGCCTACCGTATGCCCGAAGTTGAGCACCTCCCGCCGGCCCCCGGTCTCCCGTTCATCTTCCACGACGACCCGGGCTTTGACTTCGCACGATCGGGCCACAACCCTCACCAGGGCTGCGGGCCGGCCCGCGAGCAGCTGGTCCATGCGATCCTCCAGAAAATCCAACAGGTGAGGATCAGCGATCGCGCCGTACTTGACGACCTCCGCCATGCCTGCGGACAGCTCCCGGGCCGAAAGTGTCCGCAACGCTGCCACGTCCGCGATGACGAGCTTGGGCTGGTGAAACGCGCCGACCAGGTTCTTGCCTTCCGGAAGGTTTACGCCCGTCTTCCCGCCGACGCTCGCGTCGACCTGCGCCAGAAGCGTCGTCGGCACCTGGACGATGCTTACGCCCCGCATGTACGTGGCCGCAGCAAATCCCGCCACGTCCCCCACGACACCGCCGCCCAGGGCACAGAAAAACGACCGGCGGTCTAGCCGGTGCGAAACAGCGGCTCGCCAGACGTACTCCGCCGTCTGGACGGTCTTGTGCTCCTCGCCGTCGGGGATGTCGATGCGACCAGCTTCAAACCCCGCTGTCACCAAGCTTTCCAATACCGCTCCGGCATACAGCCGCCCGACGGTGGGGTTGGTCACCAGAAGGCATCGTCCCGTCACCCCGGCTTCCCGGGCCAATTGCCCGGCCGCACCCAAAAGGCCGTGCCCAACGTGGATTCGGTACGGTGCCGCGGAAAGCTCTACGTCCACGGCTGCGGCTTCGCGGGCGCCGCCGGCCGCGAGCCGCTGCTCGATGTCGATGGCTACCTGTTCCGGGCTGGAACCTTGGGTGTCGACGACTAGGTCGGCCAAGGCGTAAACGGGCTCCCGCCGGGCATACAGCGCTCGTACCTCGAAATCGCTCCGTTCGAGCAATGGGCGGCCGCCGGAGGCCCGGGCTCGCGCCAGAAGTTCGCCGATGGGGGCTCGCAACCAGACGAGCGTGCCTGTAGCCCGCAATGCCCGGAGGTTTTCCCGTTCCATCACCGCGCCGCCGCCGGTTGCAATCACCTGCCCGCGGCGCGCGGCCAAGCGGCGGACCGCCTCCGCTTCCCGGCGCCGGAAGCCCGCCTCCCCTTCCCGGGCAAAGATGTCCCGGATGGACATGCCGGCCGACTCTTCCACCACCTGGTCTGCGTCAACAAAGGGCCGCCCCAGTCGCTCGGCCAACCGCCGGCCGACCGCGGTCTTACCCGCGCCCATGAAGCCGATGAGCACCACGTTGTCCGCCACGTCCCAGAGGTTCCACGCCGGACGGCGGATTCCTGCGCTTCCGCTCCGGCCTTTGCGGGTAACTGATCGGAAGAAAGGCTGCTGGCAAGACTTAGCGCCGGGTGAACGCAAAAATGACCCGCCAGTCGTTGCCGGCAGGTCCGATGACCACATCCTCGAGCTCGTACTCGGAGAGCCACGGACACGCCCGGCGGGTCCGCCGGATCGCTTCTCGCAAGTCTTCCAGCAGTTCGCGCGCGTCTGAACGCCGCTTGAGCCGATCGACGACTGCGACTCTCGATCCGCCCTTGTCGAAGTCCGCCACGGGCTCCAACCCCTTCCCGCTCGCCATGTGTCGTTCCAGTATATGGCGAGGGAAGGACGGGCTATTCCGGCGGGTTCCGGGGACCGATGAGGTTGGGCCGCACAGTCCACCCGGTGCCCCGGGGCAAAAGGACCTTCAAAACCAAAGGCCCGCCCCGGACGGTAACCCAGCCCAGGCCGTGAATGGCCAGGTCGTGGGCATGGGGGACGGTCACGGACCGAACTTCCCCCCCGGATTCAAACAGCCGCGCCCGACAAGCGCGGCACGGCACCGGGCCCAAAGGGGGGGGCAC
>JACDOI010000056.1 GCA_017656145.1 Bacillota bacterium
GGCGCCCCCCGCCCAAAACCGCTCCCCAAATTTCCGCGGGCCGCGGGGGCCGGGCGCGGGGGGGGGGGGGGGGGGGGGGGGGGTTCCCCCCCCCCCCCCCCCCCCCGCGGCCGCCACAGCGTGACCAAACCCTCGCTTCCGGCCCCTGCCTCGCCGCCCCATCGCCCGCGGCCGGTACCCTTACCTCGTCCAGCGAGGCATCACAGGGAAGTCCACAGCAAAATGGCAATAACGAAGGCGAACAGCGTCAGGGCCTCCATGAACGCCAAGGCGATCAGCAGGGCCGAGCGCATGTCGCCGGCAGCCTCGGGCTGACGGGACATGGATTCCATGGCCTTGGAGGTCGCCATCCCCTGGCTCAAAGCCGACACCATGGCCGGCAGCGCGACGGCCAGAGCAACAGCGAACAAACCGACGGTCATCTCCTCTTTTCCCTCCTTTCCCCCAGCGCGCGTGGCGGATTCGCCACGACTTGCCCTTAGCGCTTGATGGATTTACGCCGCTCTAGTGGCCGTGCGTCTGCGTGGCCAAGTAGGTAACAGTGAGCAGCGTAAAAATGAACGCCTGAATCCCGCCCATAAGCAGTCCGAGGAGCATGATCGGTACGGGCAGGAACAACGGGACCAGGACGCCAAGAATCGTCACCACAGTCTTTTCGCCGAACATGTTGCCGAAAAGTCGGATAGCCAGCGAAAACGGCTTCACGATTTCTTCGATGATGTTCATTGGAAGCATGATCGCGACCGGTTGAGTGAAGTGGTGCAAGTAACCGCCGAGACCCTTCTTTTTGATGCCCATGATCTGCACGATGACGATGGTGGTCACGGCCAAGGCTGCGGTGGTCATAATGTCCGTCGTCGGCGGAATGAAGCCGGGGATGAACCAAGACAAATTGAGCACAAGGATGAAGACAAAGAGGCTGCCCACAATCCACAAGTACCGCCGGCCTTCCTTGCCCATGGCACCTTCCAACAGGCCGTACAAAAACTCCACAAGCATTTCGATCGCGGCTTGAGCCCCGCGCGGCTTTTCATGAAACCCGCCGCGCGTCACAAGAAACACGAGGCCGAACAGCAAGACCATGACGATCCACGTGTTGATCACCGTCGACGTAATGGTGATCGGACCAAGGTGGATGACGTCAAACCGGACCAAGTGATCCATGATGTGCTTCAACTGTTCGACGATGCGTTCCAAGTCCCGCTCACCCCTTGCGCCCGAGGGCTTCCCGGGCGGCGTCCCAGAAATACGTCAACATTTCCGTGACGACCCCCGCCAGCACACCGAGCAAGAATTCGATTCCCATGGGCGCCGCCGCCACAAGAGCCGCCACCGCCAGCGCCTGGCGGAGCAAGTTCCGTTGCATCAGCCGAGCCGACGCCCTTGGGTCGAGCGCGCCCTGGCCCCGGCCAAGGCTCGACGAGGTTAACCAGTAATTCACCGCCCCCACCGGCATTCCCGCCAGCACACCCAAGGCCGCCTTCGGAAATCCGGCGGCCAAGGCAGCAACCGCCACAACCAGGCCGGCCACCGCCATAGCCCGCAGCCTGGAACGTCTGGACTCCAACGTCAACGGTCATCCTTTCCCGGTGGCGAACCGCCCTGTCGGGGACGGGGATCGCCTTCGGGAAAGTTCCCATTTTCACGATCCCGGCCGCTCCCGCGCTTTCCTCCGGGAGGCGCGGAAATACCCCCGGGTTGCTGGAGGGCGACGACTTCCTTCACCAGCGAGAGCATGCTCAGTACCATGCCCAACACAATACCCAGAACGAAAAAGACCGGTTCCGATCCGAGCCGCCCGTCAAGCCACCGCCCTGCCCGGTACCCCAAGTACAGGTATACCGCCGTTGCCAGCACCCAGGAGATCCCGAGACTCGCGTACCTTCCATAATCTCCCAGGGCAGACAAGGCATACCCCCACCTGTGCGGGCGCTATAGCGGCCTTATCTCTTCCCGGAACCAACGGGTCTTATTATAGTACAGGCACTGTCCATTTGCAACGCCCTCGACCCCGGGGCCGCTCCGCACAGGCCGCTTGCGCCGCCGGGCGGTTGGGAACCAATTCATCGGGAGAGGGCCGGAGGCTTTGGGCCCCGCGAGAGCCTCGTCGCCGACCCGTCGCCGAGTACGCCCAGCCGCCGAGCCCATGCGACGAACGCGGCCCCAAGCAGCACCATGACCGCCAACGCTTGCGCGGCTCCGAGCCGGACGGTGCCCAAGGCCACCACGCCCAGCACCGCGCTGATCGTGTAGAGGACGAGCACCGCCTGCCGCTGCGAAAGGCCGGCCCGCAGCAACTGATGGTGAATGTGGCGGTCGTCCGCTTCGGAGATGGGGCGACCGTTCATCGACCGGCGAACGACCGCGCAGACCGTGTCGAACACAGGCACCCCCAACACCAGGAGCGGCACCGTCAGCGCGATGGTCGTGGCTCCTTTCAGCGCTCCCTCAACGGAGATGGCCCCGAGCATAAACCCGAGCAGCATCCCGCCGGTGTCGCCCATGAACACCCGGGCCGGATTGAAATTGTACCGCAAAAAGCCGATCGTGCTGCCGATGAGGGCCGCGGTCAAAAACGCGACGAACACCTGTTCCCGCTGCCACGCGATGAGCAACAGCGGCAACCCCGCGATGGACGCGATGCCCGCCGCGAGCCCGTCCAGCCCGTCCATGATGTTGAGCATGTTGGTAACGGCTACGATCCAAAGCAGGGTCAGCGGCACGCCCCACGAGCCGAGGTAGACCATGCCCCCCAGAGGGTTGGTGACAAACTGAATCCGGGTTCCGAAGCCGACCAGAACCGCCGCGGCCAAAAGCTGCCCCAGCAGCTTAATCCCCGGCTTGAGCTCCACCCAGTCGTCGATCAGGCCAACCAGCGTAATGACCGCAGAACCGAAGAAAAGGCCCGCCAAGCCGTCATCCCAGCCGTACACGGCCAGCACCGGAACCCAAAACCCGAGGTAGATCGCGAGCCCGCCGCCAGTGGGCACGGGCCACGCGTGGACCCGGCGCGGACCGGGCTTGTCCATCAGACCGGCCCGCTGCGCCGCGGCCTCCAGCAGCGGGGTCAGAGCAAGGCTCACGGCCGCCGAGATGCATCCGATAACGACCAGGTCAACGACGGACAGCGCTCATCCCACCCTAGCGGGTTCCGTACAAGCGATCGCCGGCGTCGCCCAATCCGGGAACAATGTACGCATGCTCGTTCAACCGCTCGTCCACCGCCGCGACGTAGATCGGCACGTCCGGATGCTCGCCGTGCACCCGGGCGATCCCTTCCGGGGCCGCGACCAGCGCCAGCAATTTGATTTGGGCGCCGCCCTGCTCTTTGACGAACCGGATCGCGGCGGCCGCCGACCCGCCAGTGGCCAGCATCGGATCGATGACGATTACATCTCGCTCGTGAATATCCTGAGGCAACTTGCAGTAATAGTGGACGGGCGCCAGCGTCTCCGGGTCCCGGTATACCCCGATATGGCCCACCTTGGCCGCCGGAATGAGCCGCAAGACCCCCCCAAGCATGCCGAGCCCCGCCCGCAAAATCGCCACCACGGCCAGCTTCTTGCCGGCGATAACCCGTCCTTGGGCGATCCCGACGGGAGTTTTGACCTCAACGGGCGCCGTGGCCGTATCCCGGGTCACTTCATACGCCATCAGCATGGCGATTTCGTCCATCAGATCGCGGAAATCCTTGGGACCGGTCTGCTCGTCCCGGAGCATCGTCAACTTATGTTGCACCAGCGGGTGGTCGATAACGTGCACCCGGCCTTGCTGCGCCAACATTGTCGCCTCCTGCTCGTTTTGCCCGCCGGGCCGCGCTTTCGTAGCCGCCGACCGGATGCCGGCCAGCCGCCGGCTGGGCACTGCCGGCCGTTGCGGGCGCTCTCGAACCGCGGTCATCGCTCAAGACCGCGGAGTTTCTCGACCCGGCGGCTGTGGCGTCCGCCCGCGAACCGCCCACTGAGGAAGGCCCCCACGATGTCGGCCGCGAGTCCTGGACCGACCACCCGGGCACCAAGGCAGAGCACGTTCGCGTCGTTGTGCTCCCGGGCCAAGCGCGCGGAATACGGCTCGCCGCACAAGGCCGCCCGCACGCCCGGCACCTTGTTTGCGGCGATGGACATGCCAATGCCCGTGCCGCAGATCAGAATGCCCAGCTCCACGCGGCCCGAGGCTACCGCTTGGGCCACCGCCCGGGCGAAATCCGGATAATCGCACGACTCCCGGGATCGGGTGCCGAAATCCTCCGCCTCGTGGCCCGAGGCCTCGAGGTAGTTGAGGACCTCCCGTTTCAACTCGAATCCAGCATGATCGCTGCCGACCGCGATGCGCATCGTAGCCCCCTCCCCGGGGTCTTTCTACACGCTGGGCCCCGTTTCCTGGCCGGGTCCGCCGGGAACGGGTCCGGCCGCGAGTTTCTCGGCCACCTGCTCCAAAGCCCGGCGCAACTTCGCCGCGGTCTTCCGGTATTCGTCAAGATCGCCGCCGATGGGGTCTCCGATGTCTTCATCCTCGCCCGGCCACGCGTATTCGGCGATGGTGAACGTCTTCTCCGCCGCACCGGGATGGCGGGCTTTGATCCATGCCCGCTGGGACCGCTCCATGACCAGAATGAGATCCGCGCGCTCGACCAGATCGCGTGTAAGCCTGCGGGTCCGGTGCTCGCTCAGATCGAGGCCCTCCTCCCGCATGACCTCTACGGCCCGGTCGTTGGCCTCCCCTCCCTCCGGTGCGAACAGCCCCGCCGAGCTGATCTCGAACGCTCCGGCCCGGGATTTGAGCAAGTCCGATAAGATCGCCTCGGCCATGGGACTGCGGCATGTGTTGCCCGTGCAAACCAACAAGACGCGGTAGGGCATGGCGGATCACCCATTTCCATCATGCCTGCCCAACAGGTACCGATCAAGGCTTGGGACGTTCCCGCGCCGATCCGGCCCGTTTCCTGGGGCCGGGCCCGTTTACCGCGGCTAGGTCAAACACCCCGTCGTGGGCGCACCGGGGACAGCGGAGAATCGTCGCCGCACCGCTGGTCACCGCCTCCAACCGCTCCCGGTTGCCGCAGGAGGAACACCGGACGACGTAGACCGCCCCGCACGCCACGCAGTGGGGACCAAGCAACGAAGATCCGCAGCGAGCGCACCGCATGGCCGTAGTATTCGCCCAGGCGCATGGCGCCACTCAGCCGGGCCAAACTATGCCAAAGGGCCGGTCCACCGCACCCGGCGGCACTGAACGTCTCGGCAGCGCCCGCCGGCGGGCGGCGAACAAGGCCGGCGGAAGCACAACGCAACCGAACGATCGGGAGGCGATGGCCAAATGCCGGAGCCGTACTTGTGCCCGGTCTGCCGGGACAACCGGACCGAATTCCTGCAAATCTACAAGCTGGCCAGGGAAATCCGCAAAGACGCCGAAACCGGAGCGCTGCTGTACGTGGCCGATGAGTGGGAAACCGTCACCCGGGACAGGCGGCTGGACCTGGAAGTTCGCTGCCGCCTTTGCGGCCATACCGCGCCCGAAGCCGACTTCACGCGCGCGTTTCGGCGCGATCTGGCGCAAGGCCGGCGCCCAGGTCGCAGGGCGTGACGGGGGACCGGTCCCCGGCAGCAAACACAACAGTTCACGGCCCGCCGTGCCGCTCCCCTACATCCAGGATCTGCCAGGCGACCCGGTCAACCACCAGCCTGCGGAACCGGGTCACCACCCCGAGAAACACCCGCTCCGGCCGGCCGAGAAGCAGGAGCGGCACAGCCATTTCCAGGCATCGGTTCCGGGCCCGGGCGACGATCTCGCCGCGGGGCTCCCAGCCGCCCTCGCCTTGTACCTTGACCCGGTCTGGAACGCGCACACTGATGCGGAGCCGCCGCAGGCCGCGTTTGCGTCCCATGCCGTATAGGATCACGCGGTACAGATAATCGTCGACGACCCGGCGGCGGAGTTCCAACAGAAGGTAAAGAAAGTCGCTGTCGCGGCAGGCGGCCACCGGCCGGATGTCAGCCCCGCGGCCCAATCGTCGGGCGAGCGTATCCCGCGCCGGGACCGGGATCTGAACCTCGATGCCTTCCCAATCGCACGGCTCGCCGTCCACCCGGATGCGTCCGGCGTCCACCCGGGGCACGGTTGCCGGCTGGATCAGGTTGAACAGCTCATTGCGGCGCACAAAGCTCGAAAGATACCGGCCCATGAACACCATCTGGCTCCGGTGGCACAGCAGGGCCCGATACTTTTGCTCCACCGCTTCCTGCGGCAAGTCCGCGATCATCCACACGGACGGCAAGTGCAAATACGGCCGAGGAGGCAACAGCCCCAGCGTCGGGCGGTACCCGCGGGGACGCGGCCAGGTGCCCTGGTGGACCAAATACGCCAACACCACCGGCGGACTTGAAAGCCGCCCCCACAAGCGCAGGCGCTCCAGGGCGTACAGGGTAAAGCAACAGCCAGCCCAGTGATCACCGTGGTCGTCGTGGGGATGGGGAACGGCCACATGGGTCGGCCGGAACTCTCGCACGATGTCCTCCAAGTCCCGGGCTAAGCTTTCGCCGCAAAACACCGCCCCTCGCGTGCGGCTGTTGTCGTACGGCGAGCGGGTCGTCCGGGTGAACGTCGAGCGATAAGGGTTCTCCGGCTGCCAGTGGTCGTCCCACATGGCCGCCAACCCGCGGTCGGGATATCCGAGAAACGCGACCTGGGAATCGCTTGCGCCCAGGGCGGCCAGGGCGGCCAGCGTTTCCCGCTGCCGCAAGTAGGCGAACTGGATGTACCGTTCCGGAGGCAAGCGCAGGCGCCGAAACTGGCCCCGCAACGCGGTCCGGTTGTACCCGTCGCCGTTGGTCAACAACACCACCCGGACGGCTCCCCCGGCTCGCGTCACCGTGTGCAACAGCCCCCCGGCTCCCAAGACTTCGTCGTCGCAGTGGGGGGCCACCACCAGCAGGCGACTCTCCCGCCCCAGGGCAAGCGATTCCATCCGGCATCCCGAGACAGGGCGTGAACGGCGCCAGGAGAATGTGCTCATCAATCTGCCGCGCTCCCGCCGCGTCCGGCCGTCACCACTTCATACCCGGCAGCCCGGCGCATCCGGTTGGCAAGGGCCAGGCCCAGGCCCACCGGCTCCACACCTTCAAGAAATATGATGTCCAGGCCCGCTTCGTCCAGCTCCCGCAAGCAGCGGAAGAGGTTTCGGGCTATTTCAGCCGGATCACGGCGGCTTCCCGCGACGCACACCTTCTCGGCCCCGTACGCTGGCGCCCCCTCCCGGGTAGCCAACACTCCTACTCGTCGCCCGGCCTCCCGCTCAGCCCGGACGAGACTGGCCAACCGGCTCACGACGGCTTCGGCCGGCCCTTCCACAAGGACGCAGCGGGCCGCGGGAGCGTAATGCCGGTACTTCATGCCCGGAGAGCGCACAGGCCCCGCGGCCGGCATCCCCTCGGCGGCCGGATCCACCCGCACGGGGCCGGCCACTTCCTGCAGTTCTTCCAGGGTGATCCCCCCAGGCCGCAGCAACACCGGCGGATGCGCGGTCAAATCGACGACGGTCGACTCAACGCCGATCCCCGCGGCTCCCCCGTCCAAGATCAGATCGACCTTTCCGTTCAAGTCGTGCCAGACGTGAACCGCCGCCGTGGGGCTGGGCCGGCCCGACTGGTTCGCGCTCGGCGCGGCGATGGGCCGGCCGCTTCTTCGGATGAGCGAAAGGGCCACGGGATGATCGGGAATCCGCACGGCAACCGTGTCAAGACCGGCTGTCACCTCATCGGGAACCGCCGGCCCCCGGCGAATGACGGCCGTCAGCGGGCCCGGCCAAAACCGGCGGGCAAGCGCTCCCAAAAGCGGCGGGAACGCGCTTGCGACCCGGCGAAGCTCATGAACGCCTGCCAGGTGCACGATGAGAGGATTGTCGCCCGGCCGGCCCTTCGCGGCGAAGATCTTGCGCACAGCATCCGGATTGAGCGCGTCCGCACCGAGGCCGTACACGGTCTCGGTGGGAAACGCCACCAGCCCCCCCTCGCGGATGACGCGGGCCGCCTCTGCGATCGCGCGCTCGTCCGGGTTGACCGGATCGACCCGGATGACGCGGGTGTCCATGCTCGTTCACTACGCCTCCCTCACCGCCAGGACGACCCGGGGATGGCCGGCGTAGTCCTTGATCACCTTGACCGCGCCAAAAGCCCCGCCGGCCGCCAACAGTTCCTGCACCCGGGTTTCCTGGTCATGTCCGATCTCGAGCGCAAGAAGCCCCCCGGGCCGCAAGGCCAAGGACGCCTGGGGTATGAGGCGCCGGTAGACTTCCAACCCGTCCTCGCCGCCGTCCAGTGCGATCCGAGGTTCGTAGTCCTTGATCTCCCGCGGCAAGTTCTCCCATTGTCCCGACGGGATGTAGGGCGGATTGGACACGACCGCGTCCAAAAGGCCCGTCCTAGCCCCGCCGGCGATGGTGGCCCGCTCCCGGTCGAGCAGCGGGGACAACAGGTCACCTTCGACGACCGCGATACGGTTTTCCAGACCGCAGGCCGCCACGTTCTCGCGGGCCACCGCCAAAGCTTCAGGCGAAATGTCGACGGCCAGAACTCTGGCCCGCGGCAGCGCCCGGGCCAGGCCGATCGCGACGGCCCCCGATCCCGTGCCCACATCGCACAGATGGAGCGATTCGTTGGCTGGAAGTTCCTGGACGGCTGCTTCAACCAAAAGTTCCGTCTCAGGCCGCGGGATGAGCACCTGGGGTCCCACCCGCAAGTCGAACGAGAGAAACGCCCGCCGGCCCGTGATGTACGCCACCGGCATGCCCCGGCACCGCTGGCGGAGGACGGTCCGGTAAGCCTCGACCTCCTCTAAGACCAGCGGCCGGTCGTGGTTGACGTACAAAGAGACCCGATCGGTGCCCAGCACATGGGCCAGCAGCAACTCCGCGTCCAGCCGGGGCGACGGGCTGCCGCAGTTCTTCAGGTACCCCGTCGCCAGCCGCACATATTCCATGAGCGGCCGGGGAGCTGCCGGGGCGCTCACGTCGCCGCCTCCAGCCGCTCCAGCCGCTCCGCCTGGTCAGCGGCGGCCAGAGCATCGATGACCTCATCCAGATCGCCCTGGAGCACCGAGTCGAGCCGGTACAAGGTCAAGCCGATGCGGTGGTCGGTCATGCGACCCTGGGGGAAGTTGTACGTCCGGATGCGCTCGCTGCGCTCACCGGTCCCCACTTGCGAGCGTCGGGCGGCGGCCACTTCCGCTTCCTGTTCCCGCCGGCGCAAGTCGAGAAGGCGCGCTCTGAGCACCCGCATGGCCTTTTCCCGGTTTTGGAGCTGGGACCGTTCGTCCTGGCACGTGACAACGAGCCCCGTCGGCAGATGCGTGATGCGGATGGCCGAGTCGGTGGTGTTGACGCTTTGGCCCCCGTGACCGCCCGAACGGAAAACGTCAATCCGGAGATCCTCCGGACGGATTTCCACGTCGACTTCCTCTGCCTCGGGCAAGACGGCCACCGTAGCCGTGGAGGTGTGAATGCGGCCGCCCGCCTCGGTAACCGGCACCCGCTGCACCCGGTGGACGCCGCTCTCGTACTTGAGGCGGCTGTAGGCGCCGCGTCCGTGCACCATGAACACGACTTCCTTGAACCCGCCAAGCTCGGTGGAATTGGAGCTCATCATCTCCACCCGCCAGCCCCGCTCTTCGGCGTAACGGGTGTACATTCGGAACAAGTCGGCTGCGAACAGGGCCGCCTCCTCGCCGCCGGTGCCGGCCCGGATCTCGACGATGATGTTCTTTTCGTCGTTGGGATCCTTGGGCAGCAAAAGTACGCGGAGTTCTCGTTCCAGCGCCTCTCGCCGCTCTTTGAGGCGGGACAATTCTTGCCGGGCCAGTTCCTTGAGCTCGGGCTCCAGCTTCTCTTCAAGCATGGCCCGGGTCGCCACCATCTCCTCCCCGACCTGCTTGAATTCCCGGTAGCGAGCGACGACGTCCGCGAGCTCGGCATGGGCCTTGGCGTACTTCTGCAAGAGGTCCCGGTCCTTGAGCACTTCCGGATCCCCAAGGCGCGCCTCCAGATCCTTGAACCGCGCTTCCAGCTCCTCCAGCTTATCGAACATAAGAAGCCCGCGCCCCCCGCCGACGAGCCCTTCCGCCGGGAAGCAGCGCTCCGTCCCGCACAAGCACCCGCTCCAAGGCCGCAATGGCCACCTCGATTTGGCTCCGATCGGGCTGGCGGGTGGTCAGCCGCTGCATCCACAGTCCCGGCGTGGCGATCCAGCGCAGCGGCACCAGGGCATTTTCCCTGGCGGCAAGGCGGATGATCTCATACGACAGCCCCGCGACTACCGGCAACAGCACGAGGTGGAGCACCACCCGCTGTCCAAACGGGGGGCGCCCGAAGAACGAAAACACAAAGACGCTCATGAAGAGGACGATCAGGATGAAGTTGGTTCCGCAGCGGATATGGACAATGCTTTGCCGCTCGACGTTGTCCACCGTCAGAGGCATTCCGGCTTCATAGCAGTTGATGGCCTTGTGCTCGGCCCCGTGGTACTGGAACACCCGCCGGATGTCGGGCACGCGGCCAATGGCGAGAATGTATGCGGTAAACAATCCGATCTTGATCAGACCCTCCACCATGTTCAGCAGCACGTTGCTGGGAATCCAACCTTCGACCAAGCGAATGACGAACGCCGGCAAGACGACGAACAGTCCCGCCGCTGCGGCGACGGCCACTGCGAATGACGCGGCCAGCTCCTTGGCGCCGAGTTTTTCCCCTTCGCCTTCGGCCAATTGCTCCGCGGAGAAGTTGAGCGCCCGGATGCCGATGAGCAACGCCTCCACCAGGGCGACGACGCCGCGGATGAACGGCCGGCCGAATGCGGGAAACCGCTGGGTCCAGGGCCACATGGCCTCCTCGTGCACCAGCACCCCGCCGTCCGGCCGCCGCAAGCCGATGGCCATGGCGGTGCGGCCCCGCATCATCACACCTTCGATCACCGCCTGCCCGCCGTAAAAGGAGGCACCCTTCACGTTCTCACCCCCACAAGCCCCCGCTAGCGCCGCCGGTAATCGGGGCAACGGGTCGCGTTGGGCCGTTCCGGTCGCCAACATGCGTTGCCGTAATTGTATTTGCACGTGTCGCACAAGAACCTGCTTCCGCCCGAAAGCCGGCCCCAAAGCCAAGCCAATCGGTCCTGCAACGCGCGCCACCAGCTCACCGGCCCATCCTCCCATCGCTGGCGAATGCAACCATCTCTCCTGCGGTGCGGGCAAGAACCTCGCGCAGCTGCTTGAGGCCGGCTCCGCTACGGGCTGAAATGGCCACACCCCGGGGAACGGCCGCCGCCCAGGCGCGAACAGCGTCCGGGTCGTCCGCCTTGTCGAGCTTATTGAACGCTGTGACCATCGGCTTGCCCAAGACGCCCAGCTCGTCCAGGACCCCCTTTACCGCCTCGATGCGCAGGTCGGCGCCGGCCTGCGCGGCGTCGACGACGTGCAGCAGTACGTCGGCCTCCTGCACCTCCTCCAAGGTTGCCCGGAAGGCCGCGACCAGCTGATGGGGCAGTTTGCGGACGAAGCCGACGGTGTCGGCCAAGAGAACCTCGCTGCCCGGCGTGAGCTCGACCCGCCGGATAGTCGGGTCCAACGTGGCAAACAGCCGGTCTTCCGCGGCGACGCCGGCTTTGGTCAGGGCGTTCATCAGCGTGGACTTCCCCGCGTTGGTGTAACCGACCAAGGCAACGACCGGCATGCCCGCGCGGCGTCGGCCCGCCCGCTGTATGGCCCGAGTTCGCCGCACATCCTCCAGTTCCGCCCGCACCTCCGCGATCCGGCGACGAATGCGGCGACGGTCGGTTTCCAGCTTCGTCTCGCCGGGACCCCGGGTGCCTATGCCACCCCCAAGCCTGGACAAATGGGTTCCGGCGCCGGCAAGCCGCGGGAGCTGGTAGTTCAGCTGGGCGAGCTCTACCTGGAGCTTCCCTTCTTTTGTCCGGGCCCGCTGGGCGAAGATGTCGAGAATGAGCTGGGTGCGGTCGACTACCCGAGCTTCCACCAAATTTTCGAGGTTGCGGGCTTGAGCAGGGCTCAGCTCGTCATCGACCACCACCAAGTCCGCCCCGGTTTCCCAGACGAGGTCGCGCACCTCAGCGGCCTTGCCCTTGCCGATGTATGTGGCGGCCACCGGCCGCGCGCGTCGCTGCACGACCCGGCCGGCGACGCTTCCCCCGGCGCTCTGCACCAATTCGGCTAACTCATCCAAGTCTTCGTCCAGGCCGACCAGGATAGCCCGCTCCTGCGAAACGCCGCTCATGCTCACCTCGAAAACCCCCGGCCCCGCCGGCCCGAAGCCAGCTGATGAGCTATCGGACCCGCCGTCTTGCGCGCGGCCCGTATTCGCGAAACGGCCCTCCCCCGCCGGGAGAAGGGCCGTTTGAACTCGCCACGGGTCACCGCTGGCTCTATTGTACCATCTCGGTATTCGGCCGTCACGCCTGGCGCTTGAGAAGGCCGCTGGTGGTCGGGTACGGGTAGCGCTGGCGCTCCAGCTCCTTGCGCACCTCCGGGTTGAGGATGCGCAAGTACGTGCCTTTCATTCCCAGCGACCGCGACTCGATGACGTTGGCCGACGACAACTTCCGCAGCGCATTGACGATGACCGAGCGCGTAATGCCCGCCTGGTCCGCAATGCGGCTGGCCACCAGCAGACCCTCATCGCCGTCCAGCTCGTCGAAGATGTGCTGCATGGCCAGCACTTCCGAGTAGGACAGGCTGCGGATGGCCGACCGGGCCATGCGCTTCTCTTCCGCCTCGTCCTCCTCCGCGTCGTCGATCGCATTGGCGATGACCATGCCGACCACCGTGCCGACGAACTCAAACAGGACGATTTCCTCTTCGCTGAAGTCGCCGTCCAGGCGAATCAACACGACGCTGCCCACCCGCCGGGCGGCGCCGACCACCGGCACGATGCAGGCGTGCTTCTCGCCGACGATCCGCTCGGCCTCGGTACCGGTCGAGATGGCCCCAATCTTGAGCAGGGAAGTGGCCAAGTCTTCCGGCATGCGCTCCGTAGACAGCCAATCCGCATCAAACGGCGTGCTCTCAAAGCCCTCCGGCAGCGCGTACCCGAGCACCTTGCCCTTGCGGCTGACGATGTACACGCTCGTATCGGGGAGCACGTCCCTCAACGCCCCGGCAAGGTCGCCGAACTTGACCGAGTTGCCCTCCCGCTGAAGAAGCTGAGTGACTTTGGACACCTTCTTGAAGAGAGTCACGACTATCTCCATCCCTTCTCTTCGCCGCGCTTTCCGCGCGTGTATTTTCTTTCCCAAACCTCGACATTCCGAAACGTCCACAAGCGGCACCTGACAAGCCGGCTGACGGCACCCGCTCTCACCGGCAGGACCGACTCTCGGCACCGCCGCCCGCGGAGGAAAATCGACTCACCCTTGCCATCTTTCTCAACCTTGGTTCCAGACGTACACGCTATCATTTCATAGATCCTTGCCGGCTGGAACCACCGCCACCCGGCACTCCCCTACAATTACCCCCGGAAACCAAAGTTCACAAAAAAGTCGGTTTCGTCCGTATTATACCCCGCAGGCCTCTTAGTGTCAACGGGTTCGTGAAATCTTTCTCAAACCGCCCGGCTACTTCCCCTCCGCAACAGAAAAGAACCTGGTCGCCTGCCCCGCGAAATCGCCCGGTTCAGGAAACCTCGGCCCCGCTCGTCACAGCTTAGAATCATACTCCAACGCGCACCTTTTTTTCAAGAAACGCCACGCGCCAGAGCGCCCGCAGGAGCGGGACTGCGAGCGAGGTAAGCGGGATATTTTTCGTTTGTTCGTAGGACGTATTATGTATACGACAGGATACTGCCGTTTTCCTCCAACGCCCGTCGGAATTTGTGACTCTCTCGCCTCCGACCTAAATGTCCCGTGCCTCGACGATGGTGTAACGTTACTGTAGCACAGGAGAAGGAAGAGGCTGGAAAGAAGGGAG